>JBLRWT010000038.1:0-9706 GCA_047921095.1 Wenzhouxiangella sp.
CCAGCATCGCCAGTTTCCTGATCTGTATTATTCATTCGCTCCTCCACTCAAGCCGAGTTGATACCATCTCCTTCAGGATCTGTCTGTCTGTTACCGCACGGTGAGGGGTGATTTATGGGCCTACACTCAATGCGCTTGCCCACACAACCTCCAAAGAAGGACAATTACGATGCTTAGCTCACCACAGATCCTAAAGACCATTCGAGGGCCGCCGTTGGCCGTCGCCCTGCTTGCAGCTTGCCTGCTGGCATTGGCTGGCTGCGCAACCCCGCTGAAGGCCCCGACACAAGAGCTGCAGGCTGCCGAATCGGCAATTGCCAGCGCCGAACAGGCCCGCGTCGCCGATTACGCCTCGGCAGACCTGACCATCGCACGACAAAAGCTGGTTCAGGCCAACACCGCCGTCAGAAACGAACAAATGGACCAGGGCCAGTACCTGGCCATCGAGTCGCGTGCCCACGCCGAAGTCGCATTGGCCCGGGCCGAAGAACTGAAGGCCAAGGCCGTCAATGAAGAAATGCAAAAGAGCATTGACACCCTCAAGCAGGAAATGGAACGCGCAGGAGCACGGCGATGAAAACCCGGACAAACACAATGACCCGCACGGCAATCCTGGTGACCGGCTTCTTGCTGTTGACCGCTTGCGCAACCTCACCGAGAGCCCCGGAAGGCCCGATTGATGCGCGCGTGGCACTGACCGCACTCCAGTCCAACTCGCAACTGGCGACCCGCGCTCCGGTGGAGCTGAAGGAAGCCGAAGCGGCGGTAAAAGCAGCCGAGATGACCGACCGGAGCAGCGAACAATACCGGCATCGGCTATTGATGGCCGACCAGAAAGTCGAGATCGCACGGGCACGGGCGCAGAGCCGCCAGTATGAAGATGAGCGTACCGCGCTCAGCCGGCAAAGCGAAAGGGCCCGCCTCGAAGCCCGCACCCTCGAGGCCGATCGTGCTCGCAGGGACGCCCAGTACGCCCGCGAAGACGCAAGTTCGGCGAGGACAGCGGCCGAATCCTCAAGAGCCGCGGCCGATTCGGCACGAGCCGATGCTGCCACTGCGCGCGATGACGTTACGGCCTCGCAAGCGGAAGTAGCTGCATCGAGAACCGAAGCCGCCAGAGCGCGCAACGAAGCGGCAGCGTCGCAGGCAGAAGTTGCAGCAGCGCGGGCGCAAAGCCTGGAACTGCAGCGTCAGATCGCAGAACTCAATGCCCGCGAGACCGATCGTGGTCTGGTGGTCACGCTCGGCGATGTGCTGTTTGCAACCGGGCAGTCCAACCTGACCGGGGCGGCTGGTCCAAACCTGAACAAGCTGGCAGCCTTCCTGGATGAATACCGGGACCGGACCGTCCTGATCGAAGGGCATACCGACAGCGTGGGAAGTGCGGATTCGAACCAGCTCCTGTCACAGCGCCGTGCCGAGTCGGTAAGAACCTACCTGGTAGGCCAGGGTGTGGCAGCCAATCGCCTGACCTCTTCCGGCCTGGGTCAAGGCTCGCCGGTGGCCACCAACAACACCGCGACCGGGCGCCAGCAGAACCGTCGGGTCGAAGTGATCATTTCGAATGTAGCCCGAGCCAACTGATATCTCCAAAGCGGTTGGAAGCCCGCCAGGCGCAAGCCCGGCGGGCTTTTTTATTTCTGCAGTTGAATTTTGAAAGCCACGACCCCCTCGACCGGTCAGTTAACACTGTCTCACCTTAACAAACGGTCAACGCATGAGCGGGCTGCAGCAAAAAGAAGATCCGGGGCGCCTGACGGAGGCTGCGTGCTCAGGTAATCCAGGCAACCTGGCGTCACTGGTGAGTGATCACGAGCACCAACTTTCCCGACTCGCCAATTTGATCGTCTCGATGACGCCTGCGCAATATCAGGATAGCCAACCGCCGAACGATTCCATCGGTACTCATGTCCGCCACGTGCTCGAACATTATGATTGCGTCTTCATTGGCCAGGAAGGCCTGGTCGATTATGATCAGCGCCCACGAGACCACGTGCTGGAGAGTTCCCGCAATGCAGCCCTGATCTGCATCAATCGTCTCCGCAGGACCCTGCCCGGCCTCAAGAACGCGGCAGTACAGGTCCGCTACAGTCCCGATAAGGACACGAGAAAAGGCGCTGCCTCCATCGAATCAAGCATCGAACGGGAGCTGCTTTACCTGGTCAGCCATACGATTCATCATATGGCAATGATCGCCGTTCTCGCTCGGTGGGCAGGGCTGAACGTATCGCCGGAGTTTGGCGTCACATCATCGACTCGACGTCACCGCCTGACACTGGCTACGGCAGACGTCGACTGATGGTGGCGAACTCGAACCCTGTGTGCTCGCCACTTGATCTGCCACCGAACGGTGTCGACCGCAAGACATTCGAGGTGAGCAAACTTTTCGAGAAGAAAAACCCGGCGCTTCATCAGCGCTTGCCACGGTCGGTCATGACCCTGATCAGCAGACTCCTTCGCTGTCAATACATCAATCGTGAACTGTACAACATGCGTGCCATACCCTGCCGCCGATTTCCCCGCGCCACACTTGATCACCTGGGCGTGGAATTGCGAGTCGATGGCTCCGTTCCTGATCCATCGGTTTCGCGGCCGGTGTTCATTGCCAACCACCCGCTTGGTGGCCTGGATGGCCTGGCCATGCTGAGCTGGATGCTTGAACAGTATGAACAGGTCAAGGTCCCGGCCAATGATGTCCTCGCAACGTTTCCACATCTTCGCCCCGTTGTTGCCCCGATCAACCAATTCGGTTCGCAACGCAACAACGTGAACGCCCTGCATGAATGCTTTGCTTCATCGACCGCCATTCTGGTCTTTCCTGCCGGTCGAACCTCTCGCCCCGCCATCGTCGGTGGGCGACTGAGCGACCATCCCTGGCGGAAAATGGCGGTACGCATGGCAAGAATCCACCAACGGCCATTGGTACCTGTGTTTGTCAGCGGTCGCAACTCCGGCCTCTTTTACGGTATCTACCACCTTCGTCGGTGGCTGGGGATTCGAACCAACCTCGAAATGTTCCTGCTGGTGCGCGAAATGATGCGGCCTGCGACTCACCGCGTTGCGCTTCATTTCGGAAGGCCAATCGAGCCCTCGGAGCTGGAGACGCTCGGAGCAGATGATCAGCAAAGGACGCTGCGAATGCGGGAGATGTGCTACTGCCTCGAACCATCATTTCATTCCGGCTTGATGACCTGCAGGCAGACTCAGGCTCAACCGGAATGATTCCAGTCATCGATTGCGTCGACCCACAGGAATTGCGCTCGGAACTCCATGCACAAGAGATCCTGGGACAGTTTCGGGGTCTGGATCTATATGCTCTGGCCGCAGATGACTGTCCACAGACGATGCGCGAGATCGGTCGCCTGCGCGAATCAGGTTTCAGAAAAGTCGGTGCCGGTCGCAATCTTGACTGCGACCTCGATCCGCTGGACTTTGGCCCGAACGCCTATCGTCAACTTCTGGCCTGGGATCCGGTCGCGCTCGAAATCGTTGCTGTTTATCGCTATCAACTCGGTTATCGGGCCGTTTTCGCTGGAGACGGCGTATTGCGCACCGCTCAGTTGTTTCGATACTCAAGCACCTTTGATCAGAAGATCAAGCCGTATTCGATCGAACTGGGACGCTCGGTCGTCAATTCGCAGGCCCGTCGACGTGTGCTCGGATTATTCGCCTTGTGGACCGGCCTGCACGTACTGCTGGAGAAGCACCCCGACATCCGCTTTTACTTCGGCAACGTTTCGCTGTATAACAGCATGGATGCCAGTGCCAGATCATTGACAGTCGCATTTCTGGAAGCGCACTACGTCCCGCCCCAACCGATGCTCACGGCGCGCAAGGGACTGCGTTTTGAACCCAGACCCGAACATCTGGCGGACGTGAAAAGCATCAGGGCTGCGACATCGGGAGAGCGGATACGCGCATTACACGGTCTATTGAGCCCCCATGCCGAACGAATACCACCGATCCTGCAGTCTTACATGAGCCTTGGCAATACGATCTGGTTCGGCCAGACAGTCCATGACCATGACTTTGGCGATGCGCTGGAAGTTGGTATCATCGTTCCGATCAAGGCGATCAGAAACTCACACACCATTGAGCGCTTCAAGCCTCAACCATTGCAAGGAACAAGATGATGACTCGCGAAATCTCCACACACGGAATTCTGACGCTGCTGGCGGCGCTGCCGCTACTTGTTTCCACGGGAGTGACTGCCATGAACACCGATGACCTGGCTGAGCGCGGCGAGCGCGAAATCGTGGAATTGCACCAGTTCTTCCAGGATTGGTACCGCGGAGAACCGGAAGCGGACTTCAACCGCCTTGATCTTGCACTGTCGGACGGCTTCATCATCATCATGCCGGATGCACGAATTCTCGGCCGCGATATCATCATGGGGGCGGTTCGGGGACAGCGTGACTCGGACGCCCAGGCTGAACTCGAGATTCGTGATGTTCGGCTGCACGAAGTGCATGAGAACACCGCCATATTCACTTACGAAGAATGGCAGGGGCGTGGCGGGGAGCCGATGCGCGGCCGCCTGAGCACCGTGGTTTTCGCAACCGATCGCCAGGCACCGAACGACCTCGTCTGGCTGCATGTCCACGAAACCGGGCTGCCCGAAGCCAATACCGCAGCGGCGCAGCCTGAAAGACCGCGCAATCCCTTCGATACCGACATCCTGAACGATACCTTCGGTTACGGCCCGGATACACCGTCACTGGTGAACCATGATGACCTTTACCAGGGCTGTCCGGCGCGGGACTGTATTCCCTCGATTGACGACCCGAAGTATGTACAAAGTGATGAAGCCACGTTTCTTGGCGATGACGAGCTGATCATGGGGATTGATATCAATGGCCAGCAACGTGCCTACCCGGCGCGCATCATGGACTACCACGAGATCGTCAACGACACCGTCGCCGGTCAGCCCATTGCCGTGACCTGGTGCCCGCTGTGTGGCTCCGGGGTGGCTTTTGATCCGCGGATCGATGGCGAGGTGGTCGAATTCGGTGTCGCCGGCGTCCTGCACGACTCGGACCTGGTCATGTACGACCGCAAGTCCGATTCCCTTTGGCAACAGATCACGGGGCAGGCCATCATGGGCCCGCGCATGGGTGAGCGCCTTGAAGTTCTGCCCATGACCATGACCGACTGGCAAACCTGGCGCCAGGCACATCCGAATACCCTGGTGCTTTCCACCGACACCGGCATTGACCGCGACTACGGCGATTCGCGCCGATACGATGACTATGACCAGAGCGAACGACTGGCTTTTCCGGTCTCCGAGCGAGACCTGACCATCCATCCCAAGTCGGTCGTTTTCGGGTTCGAGATCGACGGCCGCAAACTGGCCATTTTCGAGAACAAGTTGGCTGAAGAGTCCCGGATCGAGACCAGTCTGGGCGAACGCAGCCTGGTCATAGAACGTGGTGCAGATGGGTCAGTCCTGGCCACCGACGAAAACGACAATATCCATCCGTCAATCCGTCTATTCTGGTTTGCCTGGTACAACTTCCACCCGGATACGGCAAGGATCAATTGATTCACCATCTGACCTTGGGCTGAGCCGTTCAGGCTGTCAGTCGCGTCCCGGGCCGCTGCAATGGCCCCTCGGCCCAGGATGACGCGACCATGACCGAACCCACCATCAACGGCCCGACAGGCGGGCCGTTTTCATGAGCAGCAGGACACTGTTGGACCCTGTTGCACAAGGCACGCGCCATACGCTGCATCGTCCTGCTACTGCTGTCTTCGGCACGATCACGACGAACCCGCCACTCTGCCTGAGCCGATCCGGATAGCCTGTCTCGAGTCCCTTATCACCGGAACTATCGAATGCCGGTTCTGTCACGGTATTCAAGGGGCCGTGATCAGTTTCTAAAAGGAGATTCCAATGGGCACATGCGCAACCTGTGGCAACGATTACGACGGCAGTCTGCTGATCCGCAGCAACGGTCAGGAATTCGAGTTCGATTCTTTCGAATGCGCCATCGAAAAACTCGCCCCGCGCTGCGAGCAGTGCGATGTCCGGGTCATCGGTCACGGCGTTCAGCGTGAAAGCACCATCTACTGCGGAGCCCATTGCGCCTCCCAGGCCGGGGAGACCGACCTGGTTGATCGCAACTGAGGCAGGCGGGTTGGCAGCATCACTGTCAGACTGTCAGAGTGTCTAACCTGAAACTCGCACCCTGGAAGCCTCTTTCCTTATACTGGCCAAAGGCAAACACGCGACCTTCAGGCCATGAACGATTCTGACCAACAGAAAGCGACGGGCGCGACCCACGAAGTGCTCAACCAGCCTGAGCCGCTGGAGAACTACAATGCTTATGGATCCGACACTGCATTGCGCCAGGCGGTCGAACGCGAGGGCGCAGCGGGCTACGAGAGCCAGTTGCAGGCCTACGGCAAGATTGCCGGCTCCGAGATCCTGAGATTGGGCTACGAGGCCAATGCCCACCACCCGGCGCTCAAGTCTCACGACCGCTATGGGCGGCGAATAGACCAGGTCGAGTTTCACCCCAGCTACCACCGCCTGATGGAACTGGGTCTGAGCCACGGTCTGGCCTCGTTGACCTGGTCCGGAAAACCGGGAGCGCGGGTGGCGCGCTCGGCGCTGATGTACCTGCATTGCCAGTTCGAGGCCGGGACCATGTGCCCGATCACGATGACCCATGCGGTGATTCCTTCCCTGCGCGAGCAGGCCGAAATCGCTGCCGAGTGGGAACCCCGGGTGCTGGCCGGCCGGTATGACCCCGCCTTCCGCCCTGCCCCGGAAAAAACCGGCGTGACACTGGGCATGGCAATGACTGAAAAACAGGGCGGCTCGGACGTGCGGGCCAATACCACCGTGGCCCATCCCCTGGGCCAGCCGGGTGCCGGCCAGGCCTACGAGTTAATCGGTCACAAGTGGTTTTGTTCTGCGCCGATGTCGGATGCCTTTCTGAGTCTGGCGCAGACGGATTCCGGCTTGAGCTGCTTCCTGGTGCCACGCTGGCGTCCGGACGGCACGGTCAATCCGATCCACATCATGCGGCTCAAGGACAAGCTCGGCAACCAGTCCAACGCCTCGTCCGAGATCGAGTACCCGGGCACCTGGGCACAGATGGTGGGCGAGCCGGGCCGGGGCGTACCGACCATCATTCGCATGGTGGCCGAAACCCGGCTGGATTGTGTGATCGGTTCGGCCGCGCTGATGCGTCAGTCAGTAGCACAGGCCATTCATCACTGTGATCAGCGCATGGCCTTCGGCGCGCATTTGAGCAAACAGCCGTTGATGATGAATGTCCTGGCCGATCTCGCCATCGAATCAGAAGCGGCCATGGTGCTGGCCCTGCATCTGGCCGCTCTCTTCGAACGCGCCGCCTCCGACGAGCAGTCCGAACTGCTGGCCCGAATTGCCACGCCGATCGCCAAGTACTGGGTCTGCAAGCGCGCGGTGCACCTGGCCAACGAAGCCCAGGAATGCCTGGGTGGCGCCGGTTACGTCGAGGAATTCATCCTGCCACGGATCTATCGCGAGGCGCCGGTCAACGCGATCTGGGAAGGCTCTGGCAATATCCAGTGCCTGGATGTGCTGCGTGCACTGAACCGCGAGCCGCGCTGCCTGGATGCGCTGGTCGCGGTGCTCGAGCCGCATTTTTCGACCATGCCCGCATTGTCGAAAATTGTCGATTCGGTGCGCCATGATCTGGCTGACGGTGAGCAGGTACAGTATCGTGCCCGGCGCATGGTAGAGCGCCTGGCGATGGCGTTGCAGGCAGTGTTGCTGGTTGAATCAGGCAGCGATGCCGTGGCCAAAGCCTTTGGCGCCGGCAAACTGCGCAATGACAACGGCCTGATGTACGGCACCCTGCCCGACGGCGTTGATCTGACCGCGATCATCGACCGGGCGCGCCCGGCTATGGATGCCACCTGAACCCGGCAGGCTCGGATTCCCTATAATCAGCGGCCAGTTTCCAATTTTGCCTGTCATGACATTTGCATTTGGCTTCGACTCGCCAGCTGCCCGCCTGCGGGTAAGGATATGAGCACGGCCACGATTACGGCCCGACGCACCCCGGATACGCTGATCATCCTGTTCTGGGTTGCCATTGTATTGGTCGCCCTGAGCTTCCTGATACCGGCAGGCAGTTTCGATGTACAACTCGATGCCGACGGTGACACGCTTCCCATCGAATTGACCAGCTTTTCACTGAGCGAGGACGGCCCGCCGGGAACGGCGCTGTTCAGCAGCGATACCGATCAGATCGGCTTTCTCAATGCCCCCTTCATGGGCCTGACCTCGGGCAGCCGCTTCAGTGCCGCCATCGGCATCATGGGTTTTTTGCTGGTCGTCGGCGGCGCCTTTGGCATCATCATGAAAACCGGCTGCATCGACCGCGGCGTCCGCGCCCTGATCGGGCGCACCGAGAAAGAGCCGATTGTCGTCCTGCCGATCCTGTTTTTCCTGTTCTCTCTCGGCGGCGCCGTGTTCGGCATGAGCGAGGAAACCATCGCCTTCGTGATTTTGCTGGCGCCGATCATCGTTCGCCTGGGCTATGACGGCATCACGGCGGTGCTGGTCACCTTCGTCGCCTCGCGCGTCGGCTTTGCCGCCAGTTGGATGAATCCGTTCAATGTCGCCATCGCCCAGGGCATTGCCGATGTGCCCATCCTTTCCGGCGCACCGCTGCGGATCGTGATGTGGATCGTGTTCACCCTGGTCGGCATGGCAATCACCATCTGGTGGGCGCGCAAGGTCTATGCCAACCCTGAAATCTCACCCGTCCATGAGTCCGACGCGGGGTTTCGCGACCTGGCCGAGCCGGAGAACACCGAAGCTGCGTTCACCGGACGCGATGTACTGGCCCTGCTGCTGATCGTTGCCGGCATCGCCTGGGTCATCTGGGGCGTCATGGTCCACCAGTACTACATTCCCGAAATCGCCACCCAGTTCTTTACCATCGGACTTGCGGTCGGGTTGCTGTACCTGTTTCCCGGCAGCCATCGTCTGCGGGCCAACGACCAGGCCCGTGCCTTTCGCGAAGGCGCGGCCAGCCTGATTCCGGCCGTGCTGGTCGTCGGCATGGCCATGGGCCTGGTGATGCTGCTCGGCGGCACCAGTCCGGGCGAGGATTCGGTCATGAACACCATCCTGTTCACCCTGGCCACGGGCCTGACCCATGTGCCGGAATTGATTTCGGCCTGGCTGATGTTCTTTGTCCAGGCCGTGATCAATTTCTTTATACCATCAGGCTCAGGACAGGCCGCATTGACCATGCCGCTGATGGCGCCCCTGGGCGACCTGGTCGGCCTCCAGCGCCAGGTTACCGTGCTCTGCTTCCAATTGGGCGACAGCCTCACCAACCTCATCATCCCGACCTCGGCCACCCTGATGGGCGTGCTGGGCGCCGCACGCATCGACTGGGCCGTCTGGGTACGCTGGATATTGCCGCTGCTCGGCATTTACGTGCTGCTGTCGTTGGGCTTTATCGGGGTGGCGGTGGCTATAGGATATTCCTAGTTCGGCCTCAAAGACAAAAGCTTGAACCACAGAGTCTCCAACCCCGTAACCGGGCCCGCTGTCGCGGAGCAAACACCAAGATCAAAGGCGGTTTCGCCCACGCCCTTCGGGCTTTCTGGGCGAGGTACTTTTGCCAAACGCTGCAAAAGTACCCAAAAGAGCTTCGGGTGGGCCACGTGAGACTTGCCCTGCGGGTACCCTGCG
>JBLRWT010000039.1:0-9674 GCA_047921095.1 Wenzhouxiangella sp.
CTGGGATGCTGTCTTTACGGGCCTGGAAGCGGTTGTCCATGGCCCGACCGGAACCGCACGCGCCGTGGCCTCCCAGATGCCGGTGCGCATGGGTGGAAAGACCGGTACGGCCCAGGTCTTCGGCGTGCCCGATGATTTCGAGGCCAACTTCGTCCGTGACCACGATGAGCGCCCCGAGCACTTGCGCAATCATGCCCTGTTCATTGGTTTTGCGCCTTTCGATGACCCGGCCATCGCCATCAGCGTGGTGGTTGAGCATGGTGGCGGCGGATCCCGCATTGCCGCGCCGGTGGCAGCCGCGGTGCTGGCCCGTGCCATGGAACTGGGCTATTGAACGCCCGGTCCGACTGGCAGCCTGGCCATTGGCTATTGCGCTGGCGCCTGGATCCCGTGCTGACCGGTCTGATCCTGGTACTGATGAGCGTGGGCCTGGTGGTGCTCTACAGCGCGGCCGAGCAGGACATCGGTACCGTCTGGAAGCAGGGTGTGCGGCTGGGCATGGGGCTGGTCATCATGCTGGTGCTGGTCCAGGTGCCGCCGCGCTTTCTGCAGGTCTGGGCGCCGTGGTTGTATGTGGCAGCGGTTCTGTTGCTGGTGGCAGTCTGGATGTTTGGTGTTGGCCGCGGTGCGCAGCGCTGGCTTGATCTCGGGGTGGTCCGCTTCCAGCCGGCCGAGGCAATGAAGCTTGCATTGCCATTGATGCTGGCAGCGTTGCTGGCGCGCCGACCGTTGCCGCCGGGCTGGATCGACCTGCTGGCCGGCGTGGTGCTGATCGTGCTGCCGGTCGGCCTGATCATGATGCAGCCCGACCTGGGCACCTCGGTGCTGGTTGCCGCCAGTGGCCTGTGCATCCTGTTTCTGGCGGGCTTGCGCTGGCGACTCATTATCGCCATGACGGTTGCGGTGGCTGCGGCCTTGCCACTGATGTGGCTGAATCTTCATGCTTACCAGAAGCACCGCATCATGACCTTCCTCAACCCGGAGAGCGATCCGCTCGGCCAGGGCTGGAATATCATTCAGTCAAAGATCGCGGTGGGCTCCGGCGGGCTGACGGGCAAGGGCTGGACGGAAGGCAGCCAGTCTCACCTTGAGTTTCTGCCTGAACCGCATACGGATTTCATCTTTTCGGTGCTGGCCGAGGAATTCGGCTTTGTCGGCGTCATTGCCGTGCTGATCCTGTATGCGGCGATCATCCTGCGCGGCCTGTACCTGGCCAGTCGTTGCCGTGACAGTTTTGCTCGTTTGCTGGCTGGCGCGATGGTTTTCATGTTCTTCCTGTACCTGGCGGTCAACGTCGGCATGGTCAGCGGCCTGTTGCCGGTCGTTGGCGTGCCGTTGCCGCTGGTCAGCTACGGCGGTACCTCGGCGGTAACCTTGCTGGCCGGTTTCGGGTTGGTGATGGGCCTGTACAGCCGGCGACGGTTCATGGGATGAGAAGCGATCCCGCCCCGGGCCGTCAGGGCAAGACGCAGGGTCGGCACAGTTGCTAGAATGATGCCTTGGCGTGGCTGGCGGGGAAACCTTTTCTCAACACAGCTCTCTTACACTGCATAACGTTAACCATACAGATGAAAAATCAATGATCAGAATGACCTGCCTGCTGTTTTGTCTAGCCGTGTCCGCGAGTGTCGCAACGAGTGTCGCCGCCGAAGAGCCGCATCCGGGCTCCGAGGAATTCGTGGCCCGCGTCGTCGCCGAGCACGGTCTGGACGCCGACGAGGTTCGCGCCGTGCTGGCCGATGCCAGTTACCAGCAAGCCATCATCGATGCCATCACCCGACCGGCTGAAGCCCGGCCGTGGCATCGTTATCGCCCGATTTTCATGACCGAGACCCGCATTGCCGGCGGCGCGGAATTCTGGCGCGCCAACCAGGCATTGCTTGAAAACGTGTCCGAGCGATTCGGCGTGCCGGTGGAGATTATCGTCGCCATCGTTGGCGTGGAAACCAATTACGGCTCGAACACCGGCAGTTACCGGGTCATCGACGCCCTTGCCACGCTGGGTTTCTACTTTCCCCGGCGTGCCAGTTTCTTCGCCAGCGAGCTGGGTCATTTCATGAGCCTGGCCCATGAAGAAGAGCTGCCGATTTACGAGGTTCGCGGCTCCTACGCCGGCGCCATGGGGCTGGGCCAGTTCATTCCTTCGAGCTATCGGGCCTACGCGGTGGATTTCGACGGCAGTGGCCGACGCGACCTGTGGCGCTCGCTGCCGGACGCGCTCGGGTCGGTCGCAAACTACCTGGCCGTCCACCGGTGGCGTGCCGGCGAGCCGATCGTATTACCCGTCACTACCGTGCCCGAGGGTCTGGATGTCGAGTTCGGCATGACCCTGGATCATACGCTGGCCGACCTGGCCGGGATGGGCATCGAGTTCGACCAGAACGGCGTTGATCCGAACATGCGCGCTACCCTGGTGACGCTGGAAACCGAGGACGGGAACGAGTACTGGCTCGGGCTGAACAATTTTTACGTCATTACGCGTTATAACCGGTCGCCGCTGTATGCCATGGCCGTGACTCAGCTGGCCGAAGCGATCAGGGAGCGCGCTCCTTGATGCGACTGGCGCTGCTGATTCTGGTAGCGCTGCTGGTGGCGGCCTGCTCCCGTGAAACGCGGGAGACGGGGCCGACGGAACAACCCGGGCAAACACCCCAGGCCGACGGTGCGCCCTCCGAGGCCTTCGATTTCAGTCGAATCGAACGCCCGGTGCCGCGGCCCGAGCCGCGCAGCCCCTATGGCAACCACTCGCCGTACCAGGTGTTTGGCGAGACCTACCGGGTGATGGCCACGGCCGATGACTACAACGAGAAGGGCATCGCCTCCTGGTACGGCACCAAGTTCCACGGCCGGGCTACCTCGTCGGGCGAGCCTTATGACATGTACAAGATGACGGCCGCGCATCGCACGTTGCCATTGCCGACATTTGCCGAGGTTCGGCATCTCGAAAACGGCCGCAGCATCATCGTCCGAATCAACGATCGCGGACCGTTTCACCCGGACCGCATTATCGATTTGTCCTGGGCGGCCGCGGTCGAGTTGGGCATCGATCATGCCGGGACCGGACCGGTCGAGGTCACGGCGATCACGTTCGACGAGCCCATTCGAATGGCGACCAGCCCGGCTCGCGTGCCGGTGTTGTTGCAGGTCGCCGCCTTCGGCGACCGCCAGCGGGCCGACGCCATGGTCGCCCGGCTGAACGAAGCAGGAATGACACCAGCCAGGACAGAGTCGGCTCGCGGCGCCTCCGGGCAAATCTGGCGAGTTCGGGTCGGGCCGATCACGCAGGCGGAGCGGGCGATGGAACTGGTCGAAAGCATCAGCGATCTGGGCCTGGGCCGGCCGCAATACGTCTACCCGTGAAGCTGCAAATCACAAGTGAATGTGTAGCCCACGTGAACCTGCAATCCACGAATCTGAAAAACCACAGGGTTTTATCGAGTTGAAAATGAACACAGTCAAACCGCACTTCCGTACGCTTCCGATTCTGCTGGCGGCGCTCTTTTCATTGGCAGCGACCCCGGGCTGGGCGCAGACACCGGTTCCAGCCGCCCCGTCGATCGGAGCCACCAGCTTCATCCTGATGGATTTTCATTCCCAGTCGGTCGTTGCCGATCGGGCACCCGATGACCGGGTGGAGCCAGCCAGCATCACCAAGCTGATGACATCCTATGTCGCCTTCAATGAAATTGCCCGGGGCAACCTGGCGCTGGACGATGAGGTCCTGATTTCCGAAGTCGCCTGGCGCACTCAAGGCTCGCGCATGTTTGTCGAAGTCGGCAAGCGGGTCAGCGTCGAGGAGCTCCTCAAGGGCATCATCATCCAGTCGGGCAACGATGCCAGCGTGGCCATGGCCGAGCATATCGGCGGCACCGAGGCGGTTTTTGCCACCATGATGAACGAGCAGGCCCGGGCGCTTGGCATGGTCAATACCAATTACATGAACGCCACCGGCCTGCCCGACCCGGACCAGTACACCTCCGCGCGCGATTCGGCCCTGCTGGCCCGCGCGTTGATCCGTGATTTCCCGGATTTTTATGCCTGGTATTCGGAACGGGAATACACCTTCAACGAGATTCGTCAGCACAACCGCAATCGCCTGCTGTGGCGCGATCCGTCGGTTGATGGCCTCAAGACCGGCCATACCTCCTCGGCCGGCTATTGCCTGGTCACGTCCGCCAGCCGCGACGGCATGCGCCTGGTCAGCGTGGTGATGGGCACCGACAGCGAGGAAGCCCGCGCCGCGGCCAGCCAGTCATTGCTCAACTACGGTTTCCGCTTTTTCGAAACCTACCAACTCTACGATGCCGATGACGAGCTGAAAATCGAGCGAATCTGGCGCGGCCGCGCCAACGAAGTCAGCCTGGGCATCGAGGATGATTTGTTTGTCACCGTTCCCCGGGGCCGTTACGATGCACTGGAAGCGCGGCTTGAAATGAATGGCATCCTCAGCGCGCCGGTCGCGGCTGGCGAGATCGTTGGTCGACTCCTGATCGCACTGGATGGCCAGACCGTGGCCGAACGCCCGCTGGTTGCCCGCCAGGATGTGGCGGAAGCCGGCTTCTTCGGCCGCACGTCCGATGGCATCAAGCTCTGGTTTGGTGGCTTGTTCGGTAATTGATGATTGCAGGTGTTCAAAAATGGCGGACGAATCCCCCCTGGAGTTTCCCTGCAGATACCCGGTCAAGGCCATGGTCCGCACCAGCGCCGAAGCCCGGACCGCCGTGCTGACGGCAATCTCGCGCCACACCGATTTTTCCCACGGCGACGACGTGCGCGTCCGGCCCAGCCGCAACGGGCGCTTTGAAAGCATTACCGTCACCGTCGAGGCAACATCCCGCGAACACCTGGAAAGCATCTATGCCGAGGTTCGGCAGCTCGATGCGGTGGTGATGATGCTTTGAAACCAGCCAACCAGCCAACCAGCCAACTGCTTATCCGGAATCTGGGCCGCCAGCCCTACGAGCCGGTCTGGCAGGCGATGCGCGATTTTACCGACCGGCGTGACCGGAACACGGTCGATGAACTCTGGTTTGTCGAGCACGACCCTGTCTTTACCCAGGGATTGGCCGGCAAGCCCGAGCATCTGCTCAATCCCGGCGATATTCCGGTCGTGCAGACTGATCGAGGTGGCCAGATCACCTACCACGGGCCGGGGCAACTGGTGGCTTATCCACTGCTCGATCTAAAACGCAGCGGCCTGGGTGTGCGCTGCCTGGTGAACCGGCTGGAACAGGCGGTGATCGATGTTCTGGCCGAACGTGAAGTGGCGGCTGAACGCCAGGAGGGCGCGCCTGGCGTGTTCGTGGATGGCGCCAAGATTGCCTCGATCGGGCTCAAGGTCCGGCGCGAGTGCACGTTTCATGGTCTCGCCTTCAATATCGACATGGACCTGGCGCCGTTTTCGATGATCAATCCCTGCGGTTTCGCCGGCCTGGCGATGACCCAGTTCCGGAATCACTGGCCCCGGGCCGATTTGCCCGGCGTGGCCGAGGCCTTGACAACATCCTTATGCACGCTGTTGGGTTACCATGCTGAACAGGCTCATGTTTGCGGCCTGCCTGAACCTTTGCCGATCCACGCTGCCTGACGGATTCCGGGGACACAAACTAATTGCCAAACTATTGCCGCTGCGACAGGTCCAACTCGACATGAAAATCAAAGCCCATCGAATTCTGTTTGTAACGTTGTTCGCCGCCGCACTGATGCCGGCGGCCATTTTCCTGGGCACAAGCCAGGCTTCCGTGACCGAGCCGGTCAGTGGTCTGCTGTCGCCGAAAACCGAGCACCGCTTTGCCAGCCGGCTGGCGACCCGGTTCATCAGCGGTTACCACTATCATCGCAATAACCTCGAAGAGGACATGTCGCAGCGCATCTTCGACCAGTACCTGCGCCTGCTCGATGGCAACCGGCTCTATTTTCATGCTGGCGATATCGCCGATCTCGAGCGCTACCGGCCGCATCTGCACAATGCCCTCAAATCGGCCGATCTCGAGCCGGCATTCGATATCTTCAACCGTTATGTGCGCCGGGTCAGCGAGCGAACCGATTACGCCATCAGCCTGCTTGAAGAAGGGTTTTCGTTCGATGTCGACGAGGAATACCGCTTCAATCGCACCGAATTGCCATGGGCTGAAGATCGCGACGAACTGGACGAGGTCTGGCGCCAGCGCGTGAAGAACGACTGGCTGCTGCTGAAACTGGCTGACCAGGAAGACGAGCAGATCGCCGAGACCCTGAGCCAGCGCTACACCAACCTGGGCCGGCGGATCAGCGAGTTCAACAGCGAAGACGTGTTCCAGTTCTTCATGAACGCCTATACCCGTTCGATCGAGCCGCATTCGGCCTACATGTCGCCGCGCAGCGTGGATAACTTCGAAATCTCCATGCGTTTGTCGCTCGACGGCATCGGCGCCATGCTGCAGCGCGAAACCGAATACACCACGATCATGGAAATCGTCCCGGGCGGCCCGGCCGACCTGGACGGACGTCTGCAACCGGGCGACCGCATCGTCGGCGTGGCCCAGGGCGATGACGAAATGGTTGAAGTCATCGGCTGGCGCCTGGACGACGTGGTGGCCCTGATCCGTGGTGAGCGCGAAACCATGGTCCGGCTGGAAGTTCTGCCAGCCGAAACCGGCCTGAGCGGACCATCGCAGACCATCGACATTACCCGCGACCAGGTGCGCCTTGAAGAGCAGGCCGCCAAGAGTGAAATCATCGAGGTCCCGGCCGGCGACGAGACCCGACGCATCGGCATCATTACCGTGCCCGTGTTCTATGTCGATTTCCAGGGCCGGGCGCTCAACGAACCCAACTACCGATCCAGCACCCGGGATACCCGGCGGCTGATCAACGAGCTCAAATCTGAAGGGATCGATGGATTGGTGATCGATCTGCGCGGCAATGGTGGCGGTGCGCTGATCGAGGCCACCACGCTTACCGGGCTGTTCATCGATGAAGGTCCCGTGGTCCAGGTGCGTGATTCCCAGGGTCGAATCAACCTGGAACGTGATCGCGAACCCGGCATGGCCTGGTCCGGCCCACTCGGCGTGCTGGTCGACCGACGCAGCGCGTCGGCTTCCGAGATTTTCGCCGCCGCGATCCAGGACTACGGTCGTGGCGTGATCATGGGTGAGACCACCTTCGGCAAGGGCACGGTGCAGAATCTGATCGACCTGGATGAATTCTCGCGCAGCGAGAACTCCCGCCTGGGCCAGATCAAGCTGACCATGGCCCAGTTCTATCGCATTGGCGGTGGTTCGACTCAATCGAAAGGCGTGATTCCCGATATTGTCCTGCCCAGCCCGGGCAACCCGGAGGATTTCGGTGAAAGCGCGTTGGAGTTTGCCCTGCCGTGGGGCGAGATCGAAAGCACCGATTACAAGCCCGTCGCCGATCTGTCGGGCCTGATCAGCCTGGCGCGTGATCGCCACGAAACCCGCGCCCGTGATGATGCGGAGTTCAAGGACCTGTTCGAAGAACTGGCCGAGTGGGAAAAGGAAAGCGAACGCGAAACTGTCTCCCTGTTGCTCGAAGCGCGCAAGAAGGAAATGGCTGCGGCCGAAGAGCGCCGTTCCGCCCGCTTTGCGCACGCGGCGGGTCCGCCCAATGGCGGCCTGCTGGATGAACAGGCCGACGATGAAGAGGCCGAGGACAGCAAGGACAGTGGTGATCTGTACCTGACGGAATCGGCACGCATTCTGACCGACCTGATCGACCTGGATCGCGACAAGCACCTGCTGGCGCATCACAAGGAACTGGGCGTCAGCGTGAGGATCCAGTAACCGAGGCCGGTTTGACCGGCCGGGGGCGAGAGGTGCCATCATCCAGGCCCCAGGCCGCGCAAGTGGCCGTGCCGGTCCCTGTTCCCCGCTTGTTCGATTACCTTCCCGTTGAAGGGCACCCGCTGCCGCCGGTCGGCAGCCGGGTGCTGGTTCCGTTTGGTCGGCGACGCCTGGTTGGACTGGTTCTTGGTCACGGCGAGGCCGGGGGGACCGGCGAACTCAAACCCGTCGAGCAGGTGCTTGACGAGGCTTTGGTCGATTCATCCCTGCTTGAACTTCTGGACTGGTGTATCCACTACTATGCTTTCGCGCCGGGCGAGGCCGTCGGTCTCCTGCTGCCCGGGGCATTGCGCCGGGTCAAGGCTTTTCGCGAGCCGCCACCGTCGGGCCTTGAACTGACCGACGCCGGCCGCGCTGCCGATCTCGGCCGGGCGCCGCGCCAGGCTGAAGTTCAGGCCGCGTTGGAACAGGGCGCTCGTGCCCGCGACGATCTGCTCGATGCCGGAGCCAGCGCCAGCGCCCTGAGTCGAATGCTGGCCGATGGGCTGATCCGGGCGGTGGATGCGCCCTCCACGCTCACCGTCACGGCCGGCCCGACACTCAACCAGGAACAGCGTCAGGCCGTCGCCGCCATTTTTCGCGCCCGCCACCGCTTTGCCGGGCTGCTTCTGGCGGGTGTGACCGGTAGCGGCAAGACCGAAGTCTATCTGCATGCGGCCAGGAGGCTGCTCGCCCGTGGCCGCCAGGTCCTGATCCTGGTGCCTGAAATCGGCCTGACCCCACAACTGGTCCGTCGCATCGAAGCGCGCCTGGGGCAGCGGGCATTCACCTACCACTCGGGTTTGAGCGAAGGCGAGCGCCTGCAATGCTGGCAGGCCGCGCGCAGTGGGCGTGCCCGGGTCATCGTCGGCACCCGCTCGGCGGTGTTTCTGCCCCTGAAGCAGCCGGGTCTGATCGTTGTCGATGAAGAACACGATGGCTCATTCAAGCAACAGGAAGGCGCACGCTACCAGGGCCGCGACGTCGCCGTCCTGCGGGCGCGCAAGCTCGGCATTCCGATCGTGCTGGGTTCGGCGACTCCCTCGCTTGAAAGCCTGAACAATGTCGCCAATGAGCGCTACCAGATGCTGGAGCTGACCCAGCGCGCCGGCGAGGCGGTCCAACCACATTGGAAAGTCATTGACCAGCGCGGCCAGGGCGGAACCCTGGATCCAGGGCTTCTGGTCGCGATCGAGCGTCACCTCGCCGATGACGGCCAGGTGCTGCTGTACAGAAACCGGCGCGGCTATGCCCCGGTGCTGATGTGCAACAGTTGCGGCTGGCAGGCCGATTGCCAGCGTTGCGACGCGCACATGACCTGGCACCAGCAACAATCACGCCTGCAATGCCACCATTGTGGCGCCAGCCAGCGCCAGCCCCCGCGCTGCCCCGATTGCGGGGCGCCCGACCTGGCTGCGGTCGGAGCGGGAACCGAGCGTCTCGAAGAGCTGTTGCAAGAACGATTCCCGGACGTTCCCGTCCACCGGGTCGATCGCGACAGCATGTCAAAGCGCGACGATTTCGAATCCCTGCTGGAAAATGTCCGCGCCGGTGGCAGGTGCATCCTGGTCGGTACCCAGATGCTGGCCAAGGGCCATCACTTGCCGCAAGTCACTTTGGCCGCCGTCCTCGATGTCGATCAGGCCTTGTTCAGTGCCGACTTCCGCGCTCCGGAACGGCTCGGGCAGGTGGTATGCCAGGTCGCTGGCCGGTCCGGGCGAGGACAGCGGCCCGGCGAGTTCCTGCTCCAGACCCGCCATCCAGAACACCCCTTGCTGGGCGAGTTGGTCAAAGGGGATTACCGCAAATTTGCCCAGCACCTGCTGGACGAGCGCCATGCGGCAAAACTGC
>JBLRWT010000040.1:0-9614 GCA_047921095.1 Wenzhouxiangella sp.
ATCCGGGCATGCAGTTTTTCAGGCTGAAATTCCGGAGCAAGAAGCCTGGATTTCGAGCAGCGCGGGGTAAAACTGTCTGCAATCGTCCGGGGACTGTTTCCTGGTTGATGCGAGAGGTATTATGGAACAGATCTGGACAGGAATGAACCCGAACAGGAAGCGCGCAATGGGATCAAACCGGGTACCAAGTCATCGGCTCACGTTGGCCGGGATGGTCGGATAATGATGACGTTCCTCGTAGCGTGGACCTGCGTGTCTGCGCTTTGGTGGGTCATTTCCTTGTATCTGGCCAAGACTTCATTTGCCGTTCGACGGGAAGTCAGTCCTGTTGAAAACCGACATATCAGCGTGTTCAAGTCCGTGCCAGCTTCGCTCGAGCCGGCTCGCTTCGATCAAATGTGCGATTGCATCGAGTCCTTCGTCGCCGGGCTTGACGAGAACAGCGAAATGTTGCTCGGTCACGATGCGTCCGACCATGAACGGCTTGAGCGCCTGGCCAGGGATTGGCGAAAGCGTTATCCCGCCGCAAAGTTGAAGTTGATTGCCTATTCGGGGCATGACCAGTTCGCCAACCCCAAGATCTCATGCATGAAAGAACTGGCCGCACACGCGACCGGGGAGCTGTGGCTTTGGAGCGACGCCGATATGCGTGCGCCCCGGGATTTTATCCAGTCATTGCGCAGCGACTTTACGGGGCAACACGATTATGTTGTTTCCCCCTACCTGATACGCGAAGCCGACTGTGCGGCAGGCTATCTCGACAAGCTGTTCGTCAATGTGGAGTTTTATCCCGGGGTCCTGTTGCTCGCCCGTCTCGGGGATATGAAGATCGGTTTCGGGTCGGGCATGCTGTTCCCGGCAAAGCGGTTCCAGCAACGGGTTGACTGGGATTCGCTCGGAGCTTGTCTGGCGGACGATTACCATCTCGCCCGTGCATTGGGACGTGGGAAACTGGGTCAGCGCCAATTGGAGACTGTGTCGAGTGAATGCGGATGGCGCCGCGCATGGACCCATTATTACCGGTGGCAGAAGACCATTCGCTGGACTCAGCCCGGTGGCTACGCGATGCAACTCGCTGTAATGCCGATATTGGGTTGGCTGGCATGGGCGATAAGCAATCCGGCACTGATATGGCCCTGGGTGGGGCTTGGCGCCAACATGGCACTGGACATCATTGCCTCGGTGGTGATTTGTCGCGCGCTCGGATGTCCCGTCTCGCTCCGATTTGTACCATCGGTTGCGGTGTGGAGTCTGGCGCGGCCGCTCACCTGGCTTGTGACCTGGTTGCCGTTGCCGGTCGTCTGGTCCGGCAAGCGTTGGTGGTCGCCGATCAGAAAAACGACTCCGGGATTTTCGAGTCTGTTGATATCCATCTTGCTTGTCGGCTGCGCATCGTTTCCTGACTTGCCGCCCGCGGATCTGTCGGAGCCCGGCTGGACGGTGTGGACGGGGCAGGTGGTGTGGAAGCCGCGCGGTCTTGACGAGGCGATCGCCGGCGAATTGATCGTCGGTCGCCACACCGGCGGGGAATCGCTGATTTTGCTTGCCAAGCCGCCGCTGACCATATTCGTCGCGCAAACGAGCGAAGAAACATGGCAGATCAAATTCAGCGGCGACAGAGAAGACAGAGCCGGTCGCCTGCCACCGCCCCGCCAGTTCGTGTGGTTCAGCATGCCTGATTTGCTGGAGGATGGCGTGCCGCCCCGTGGCTGGAACGCGCAACATCGGCCGCCGGATACCTGGGAGCTTGAACACCCCGGCGGCGAAACCATTCGTCTGGTACTGGACCGGTGAGTCGACAATTGTCGGGACGAGTGTCGAGACAATTGTTGAGACGACCGTCGAGACGAGTGTTGATATTCGGTTCCGTGACCGCCGTGTTGCTGGCAATTCTGGTTACCGGCTTTTCAAGGTTGAGCATCGACGCCGATCTTTTCAGCATGCTGCCTACCGATAGTCGCGAGGTCGATGCATTAAGGCTGTATCAGCAAGCGTTCGCGGGCGCTCAGGAGCTCATGATTTCGGTACGTGCGGAAGATCCCCTCGACGCTGAGCAGGCAGCGGAAGAACTTGCCGAAGATCTGATCAATGACGGCCTGGCTGCCTGGGTACTGTGGCGGCCGCCGGAATTCACCACCGCGGAACGTGCCGAAATGGTGGCCTTCCTCTGGCTCAACCAGTCTTCCGAACAATTCGTCGAACTCTCCGAACAGTTCAGTCCGGAGAGAATGGAGGCGACGTTGGAAGACAGTCTGCAGCGTCTGGCAACATCGCTGGAGCCCATTGAGCTGGCGCAACTAAGCCGCGACCCCTACCGCCTGACCGAAGTGGCCCAGGAGCACGAGTGGTTCGGCCAGGATGGCGGGAACCAATTCAGTTCGAGTGACGGTCGTTTTCGCGTGTTGTTGGTCGGGGCGCCGGAAACGGTGGAACACGGGTTTGGCCAGGCGCTCGAGTGGGTGCAATCGACCGCCGAGTACCTCGACGATTGGCCTGCAAGCGGCAATGGCGAAAGACGCGTCGAGCTGAAGCTGACCGGCAACCCCGCCTTTGTCGCCGAATCCGGCGGTGGGCTGGTGCGGGAGGTGCAATGGGCGGCCTTGATCACGGTGGCGCTGATCGGCGCGCTGTTCTGGGCAGCGCATCGAAGCTGGCTGCCGTTGTTGCGGTTGCTGATGCTGCTGGGATTGGTGCTGGCGCTTGCCACTGCCATCGGCAGCTTGATCTTCGGTCGCCTGAACGTCGTGAGTCTGGGTTTCGCGGCGATCCTGCTCGGCATCGCCGCCGACTACGGCATGATTGTGCATCAGGAAGTCGTCAGCAATCCCCGGCGGGTGCTCAAGGACCATGTCCGGCTCCTCGTGCCCGGCATTCTCTGGGCCGCGCTGACCACTGCCAGTGCTTTTCTCATTCTGTCGCGTTCAAGCCTGCCGGGTTTGAGCCAGCTTGGTGTGCTTGTGGCGGTGGGCGTTCTGACCGCGGCCGTCGTCATGCTGTTCGGTTTCCTGGTGTCCGAGGCCGATCAGGGGATCAAGCAACCTTCCTCCACCAGAACACACCTTGCAACATTCGATCCTCAATCATCAGGTTTCTGGATCGTCACTCTGGGATTGGTGATTGTCTCGGTGATGGTGCTGGCGATCGAAGGTCTGCCAACGCTGGAGCGTGGCACCCAGGAACTCGACACTCCGGGTCATGCCGCGCAGGCCGCGCTGGAGGAGGTCGAACGGGAAATCGGAACCCGGGAAGCAGACTACTGGCTGATCGTTCCGGGTGACGACGAGCAGCAAGTGGCCGACCGACTTGATCGTGTGGCTACCATATTGAATACGGAATACGCTGGCAGTTTGTTCGATGATCACCGGCTTCCACAAGGCTTGTGGCCGAACCCGGCGTTGCAACAAGCCAATCGAGAGGTAGCCGCCGATCTCGCCGTGCGCAAGACGCGGGCCATCGACACCGCGCTGGCGGCGGGTTTTACCGCTGAGGCACTGGCATTGACAGAGCAGGTGTTTGAAGCCTGGACCGACATGGCGGTCCGTGAAGGGGTGATCTGGCCTCGAGGCGAGAACATCGAGCCGATAACGCGCCGCTTTATGGCTCGTGACGACAACAACGCTTACCTCGTGCTGGGACTGCTTGATTCGTCACCAGAAGCCTCCGAGGCGGAGATCGTACAGTTGGCCAACCGCATTGACGAAGAGACCGGTGCCTGGCTTGCGGGCTGGCCCCTGCTCAGTGACGCGCTGCTGGCGGCGATGGAACGTGATTTCAAGCGGGTATTGCTGCCGCTGGTCTTCGCGCTGATGCTGTTGCTTGGAATCGCGTTCCGGAATCTTCGTGAAGTTGCCCTGAGTCTCGCCACCCTTGGTCTTGGTCTTGTCAGTCTGATGGCCGTAATGGCGCTGGCGGGCTGGTCGTGGAACTTGATGAATCTTCTGGGCCTGGGCCTGTTGCTTGGTTTGGGCGTTGACTACAGCGTTCACATCCAGTTCGCCCTCAGACGATGTAACGGCGACATCAAGCGCGTCAGCGCCACCACGGGCAGGGCGCTGGTATTATGCGGCGTATCGACGGCCTCGGGCTTCGGAAGCCTGGCCTTCGTTTCCAATGCCGGGCTCGCGAGCCTTGGACGGATATGCGGCGTGGGCATCCTGCTCATGTGTTTCGTCGCCGTATTCCTGTTGCCGGCGTGGTGGAAGAAGTTTGAAGCCTGAAATGAGGGTCATGATCGACGCAATGGAGCCGTTTGTATGTACCGAAAATTCATCATTGCCTTGAGCATTGCCTGCGTGACCTCCGCCGGGGCCTTGGCATCCGGCGGAGAAGACGCGCTCAACGCCTGGCTGGAGCGGCAGGAAGCGACCGAGCGCTGGTCGGCAAGCGTGGTCCAGGAACGCACCATGCCGGCGCTTGCGATGCCGCTGGAATCGCCCGGCAAAGTATGGTTCGAGCGTCCTGGTCGTTTCCGCTGGGAACTTGGCGAGCCGGCGCGGACGATCGCGGTGCGCGAGGGTAATCATCTCCTGGTGGCCTATCCGCGCCTGGATCGCCTGGAGCGCTATGCCGATAGCGGCCCGGAAGAAACCACATTGCGATTGGCGCTCGCGCTGCTGGAAGTTGGATTGCCGACCAGCGCCGAAGACTTTCATGCGCGCTACCGTCTCGTCTCCGCAACACGGGAGGCGGCGTCATGGTGGTTCGAGTTGGCGCCAATGGATGCCGCCGTCGAACAAATGATCGAACGGCTTCATGTCGAAGTGGACGGCGAGGACTACCGTCTGCTGACCACCGAAATCGCCTTCGAGGACGGTTCGATCCTGCGCAATCGTTTCAGCGATCACCGCCTGAATCCGGAACTCGACGACGAGCTGTTTCGTCTTGAAGATCCGCCATGACCCGGCGCAGTTCACGCAGGCATCGACTGTCGGCATCGTCGATTCGGCGAGGATGAAACATGAATTCGTGCAAACCATCGCCCAGTCGCGGTATGACATCGGCGATTTCCCGAGCATTCATGGTGTACAGGCGATCCAGTCCCCACAGCGTATTGCTCAGTCGGAGAGCGATTCGGTCCCTGTACGATTGCTGCAGCATTGTGTATAGCGCCGAGGCAAAAAACCTGCCCGCGTTTCGACCGAAGAAACGGGGCCTGCCCCAGCGAAGCCAGCCACTGAAGTCGGCAGGCAAGACCTCCAGCAATGTCTTGCGGACAAAAGGATGTTGATGCAGGTGATGGTGAGCGTTGATAAAGCGGCAATCAAGGCCGGTCTCGACAAAGCCGTCCCACTGGCACTGGATTTCGTCGCGCAACCACCGCCGATGGCGTATCGACATTCCCATGGCAAAGCCCGCCCGGACCGGCGAATTTCCCCACGGCCAACGATCGCGTGTGCATGGCAGGCTGTCGACCAGGTGCAGGTGCAATCCCACCTCGAGGCCGGGATGATCGTGGGCCAGCGCGACCGCCGCCGCCGTTGCTCGCTGTCCGATCATCAGCGAAACGCCATTCAAAGCGCCATGCAGATGTGCATCGAGCATGGCTTGATTGCCGGCATCGGACGCGCCGAAGTCGTCGGCGATAAAACGTATGTTGCGAGAGGGCCAGGTATCAGTCATTGGGTCGGGCCATGATACGACGAATGCTGCGCGGTTTCGACAGGTGGCTGTGGCGGCGGCAGGGGGTTTACGAGTTTTCCGATCATCCTGATTGCATTTTCCGCGTTCAGCGGACGAATACTGATCGGCGGTTTCCGCTGGACGGTGACGAATTGGCACCTGGCGCGCCGGTGCTGGAGATCCATTTATGCAACGAAAAAGTCCCGGCCTTGCCGGCCACGGGCATGAGCCTCGCATGGGCGGTCGAGGGACGAAAGCTGATGCTCACCTCGCTGCGGGAGCTTGCCGAATATATCCAGAAGCCCGGTATGCAGGATGTGCGGGGGATTTTCGGTGTGACGGTGGTGGCAGGAGACAGCCTGGGAGCGAAGCGCTTGTTTCGGCGCCTGGGTTTTGACTGGTCGCCGGCTGACGAACAGCGCGGACGACTTGCGGCGTTCTGGTTGAATGTTCATGGCTGGTTGCTGATGTGGGCCTATAACCATGTCAGCCTTTCGAAGCGGCGCCTGCTTCGAATGCGCCGTGCGTGCATCTGGATGTCGCGGGAAAAGCTGGTCAAGGACTATCATGTTTGATTTTCGCGCCTTTTTGCGCTTCCTTCGACACTGGTATCTACGTGCGCCGTGGACCCGGCGTCGAGTCGCCGTGGCGGCGGCGTTTGTACTGGTCGTGCCGCTGGTTGAGGTGCTGATCTGGATGTCGCTGGCGGCTGACAAGCTGTTTTTTCGAGGGTTCGTCCGGCAGCAGGTCACCGCCCCGGTGTTCATCGTCGGCAATCCAAGGAGCGGCACCACCTTTCTCCATCGACTGCTGGCCCTGGATGAAGCCCGTTTTTCCACCATGAGTATGGGTGAAGTACTGTTCGCCCCCTCGGTCACCTTGCGCGCCGCCGGCGGCGCCATCGCGGCACTGGATCGCGGTCTGGGGCGGATTTTTTCGCGTCTCAGACGAAAGACAGAAGCGTCCTGGCAGGAGCGCAACGTGATGCACAAAGTTTCCCTGGACGCGCCCGAGGAAGACGATTACTTGCTGTTGCATGCCTGGTCGGCATTGACCGTCGGGCTTTCCAGCGGCATGTTGAACGAGGCACGAGCCTATACCTTTTTCGATCAGAGAATACCCGCGCACCGACGCGACAGGATCATGGCGTTCTATCGGCGCATGGTGCAACGACACCTGTATGCCCGATCCGGCGCGACAAGCTATCTGGCCAAGAACCCGGCGCTGACTCCCAAGCTCGCCACACTTTTTGGGCACTTTCCCGACGCCAGGGTGATTTGCCTCGTACGCAATCCACTTGAGATGGTGCCTTCCTATCTCAGCATGATGCAGTTTTCATGGCATGCGGTCGGCTTGAACGGCGATGATCCGGCCCTGCGCGAGTATGTCATCGAGATGGCGAAGCACTGGTACAGTTATCCGCGCCGGGTGCTTCGCGACCTGCCGCCGGATCGCTATATTTTCGTGCGCTATGAAGAGCTGGTTGCCGATCCGGCGGCCACGGTGCGGCGCATCTACTCGCACTTCAACCATGAACCGGATGAGGACTTCGCGAGTCGTCTCGAGCAGGAGGCCTCGCGATCACGCGGATTTTCAAGCCGGCATGATTATTCGCTGGATGCGCTGGGATTGTCGGAGGAACGTCTATTGGCGGAATTTTCCGATGTCATGGAAGACCTTGGGTACGCGCCCGCAGCTCAAACGCCGCCAGTGCCGGCAGCCCCATCACAAAAATCATGAGATAGTGCCCCGCCCGCAATAGCGCCACCCCGGCGGCGGCATCGGCGGGCGCGACGCCGAGCAGCACGTAACATCCGATCATGGCGGCCTCGGTGGCGCCCACGCCGCCCGGTGTCCCGGCCACGGCGCCGGCGGTGTTGCCCAATGCCACCGTGGTCAGTACGATCAAAATTCCGGCTGCAATGTCCAGCGATGCGAAAACCATCAACTGCGCGCTCACGGTCAGCAGCAAAATGACGATGCCCCATGCAAGGCTGCTTGCACCCAATCGGTGGTCCTTGAGTAATTCGGTCAACTCCCTCAAGGTATCGCGACCGCCGTCGGCCAATGGTTTCCGCCACCGGGCGCGGCCGGTCTCAAGCGAGCCCACCCGCGTCGCGACCGCTTTGAGCCATCCCGTTCCCCGGCGTCTGAACCACCAGATTGTCAATGCAACAAACAGGATGCCGAGCGCGGCGAGCCCGGTGCTGACCCACCCATAACCGCGTAACGCGGCCAGTAACACCAATCCGGTCATGGTCGCCAAAGCCATCAATACCTCATGGCTGAGCTGTTCATACAGAATCGGCCCGAAAGCAACACCGATTTTCGAGGAGTAAGTGCGTGCTTGCCAGCGCGCCCGCAACAGACCGCCCAACAACCGCGCCGTCGGTGTCAAATGATCCACCGCCATTGCGCCTGCAACGGCAGCCGATGCCCATCCAAGCGGGAGCGTGATGCCGCGTCTCCCGGCCGCCAGCCGCCAGCGCGCCGCCCATGCCACCGGGCGGGCCGCCAGCAACAGGCCGGCGGCACACAGCCACGGAATACTCGCGCTGGCAATCAGCGTGGCGGGTTGATGCCAGTCGAGGCGCGCCAGAACCGCCCAGGCCCAGGCGAAAAGCAACCCCAACAGCAACAGTTTGCCGCCAAACAGGAGCACCGCGCGCCATTGCCGGTTCATGCGGGTTGTATCGCCAGGCCTTGCTCGTCCAGGGCCGGAGGCAGCACATTACACCTGGCGGGCGATGGAATGACCACGCCGGTGGTGAGCGCATGCGATTTCAGTGGTCACGGCTGACGATCCGTTCAGCCAGCCAGTTCAACGGCTCGGTGTCGCCGGGAAGCCGGTTCAGGCATTCCCGCGTTTCGTCCATCAATTCATCGATGCGCTCGCGCGCTGCCTGCAGGCCGAAAAGCCCGGGCCAGGTTGCCTTGTGTTGCACCAGATCCGAGCCGGCCGGCTTGCCGATGACCCGAGTTTCTCCCTCGATATCCAGAAGATCATCCTTGATCTGGAATGCAATGCCGATGCATTCACCAAACCGCTTCAGATTATCCGCAACATCGGCCGGCACACGCGAGCCGAGGGCGGCGGCCATCATGACCGTGGTGGAAAGCAGGGCGCCGGTTTTCAGCTTGAACATCTTTTCGAGTGTCTCCCGGTCCGGACACGTCGATTCGAACTGGAGATCCAGCGCCTGGCCGCCGGCCATGCCACGTGAGCCCGCGGCGCGGGCGAGCAGCTTGACCGCCTCCTGGCTGCCGTCATACCCGCTCGACGCCAACGCTTCGAAGGCCAATCCCTGCAGCGCGTCGCCGGCCAGAATCGCTGTCGCGTCATCGAACGCTCTGTGCACCGTCGGTTGGCCACGCCGCAGATCATCGTCATCCATGGCCGGAAGATCGTCGTGGACCAGAGAATAGCAATGGATCAACTCCACCGCGACGGCCACCGAATCGATCCGTTCCGGCGGGATCTCGAGGACTTCACCGGTCGCATAGGCCAACAGTGGTCGCAGCCTTTTTCCGCCATTGAATACCGCATGGCGCATGGCGGCGTGCAGTTGTATCGGGATATCGTCGGCCTTGGGCAGACAGCTTTCCAGCTGATTTTCGACGCGCTCTACATAGGATCGGACACGGCTTTTGAAACTCATCTGGTAATCGCTTTCTGGAATCGATTGACAATGTAACAAAATTCGGCTGCAATGAAACTCACTGAATACCGGTCATTCTGGCAGACCCGCTGTTGCAAGTGCGGTTCAGGCGGAAGTTTCTAACTGGCTAGCCAGGAGGTGAAACGATGGCAATAACCTCGACCAGCGATTGCGACTTCGGCACGGCAACGTGTTTCCAGGATCGTATTCTGCCCGGCGTCTCCCGAACCTTCGCCCTGACCATTCCCTGCCTGCCCGAGCCGCTCAAGATCGCGGTGACCAACGCCTATCTCCTGTGTCGCATTGCCGATACGATAGAGGATGATCCCACTCTCG
>JBLRWT010000041.1:0-9575 GCA_047921095.1 Wenzhouxiangella sp.
GCCTTCAGTACGTCCATGGCCATCAATCTGCTGACCGAGAGTCTTTACCCTGGCCTGGGCTTCACGCGCCAGCGCACGAGCCACGCGGGAAACACAGTTCGAATCAAGTTGGCCCAGGTAGGGTTCGATCGGCATGGCCGCGCCGAAATGGATCCGGACCGGATACGATCGAAGCAGCGTCTTGCCCTTGGGCAGAGCCTGATGCGATCCAGAAATATAGGCTGGCAGAATCGGCGCGGCCGCGGCCAGGGCCAGCAAACCGACCGTACTCTTGAAGGTCTTGAGCTGACCGTCCTGGCTGCGTGAGCCTTCCGGATAGAAAATCAGCGCATGCCCGTTGCGGAGAATCTCGGCCGGCAAGGCCAGCGCCTGGGGAATCTTGCGGCATTGCCGATCAAACGGCACGGCAGCCAGCATCGCCTGCATCAACCACCCGGTCAGCGGGCTTCGAAACCAGTAATCGCCAGCGGCCGTCGGATGGACCTGGACCGAGCGTGACTGGAGGGCCGCCAGCAGGACGCCGGTATCGACATGACTGGTATGGTTGGCAACCACGATAAAAGGACCGCGACGCGGTACATGCTCGCTGCCGGCCGCGCGCAAGTCCAGGTAGTGTCTGGCAATCAGTTGCATCGTGCGCACACTGCTCCAGCGAATCATGCGCTGGGACACCGGTGCGGCCCAACGCTGCTGCTCCGGGGATCGGGTCTGGGTCAGGGATAGCATCGATCCGGCCTTTGACCAATGAGCACTTGCGTCCTTGGCAGATTGCTCGGCAACCGGCGGCTTGACGATACGCTGGCCAGGGCTCGGCTCAGCCAATGCGACCGGACGGTCAGACTCCTCGAGCAAATAATGACGGATTCCCGGCACGTGGACTTTCTGCAAATATTGCTTCCAGTCCAGTTGATCGATGGCAAAGGGAAGCTCGGATTGGTCTTGCTTCGTCATTGACCGCCAAAGGCTTCGGGTATTGAAACTCATGAATCGGGTTCGCAGCGCCGAATAGGGTCCGTAGATGGCGGCAAAACGCCGAAGCCTGCGCAGGTTCTTCAACTGGCTCGAGAGCTGATCGTGCCAGCGGCGACCTGCCGGAGCAAGCCTCAAGGGCCAAAGCGCGGCCTTCAGAATCGTCGCCGGATACAGGTAACGGAAATTCAGGCGCCTGGTATACGAACGGCCCTCCGGAAATTCGAATTCCCGCAACGGCTTCGAGCTTCCGGGCTGCGGTGATCGTTCGAAATATTCAATGAGGTAACGTTGAAAATCACACAGCTTCATTGGATTTTCCATGCCGCTGGCAACCTGCATCACCCGCGGCGCGCCCTGCAAGTGCGCCTTTGGAATGGCCGCCAACAAAGCATTGACGACGTTGTCGACCGGGACCACATCGACGACGGTTTCGGGGTTGCCCGGAAATTCGGTTACCTGTCCTCGCCCGAAGCCGACGATGAGCGGGTCCATCATCCGGTAACCCTCGATCCAGCCCGGCGCAGGATGGCGCAGGGCGCTTTCAATGATGGACGGACGCAGGATCAGGCCGGGAGCGTCACCCTGGTAGCGATGCAGCAACTGCTCGCCCATGGCCTTGGTAAAGGTATAGGTGTCATTCCAGCCCAGTTGACGTGCCCGCTTGAGCCCGGCCGCCACCAGACGCTCTCGAAGCAGCACTGGATTGGCCTCACCCACCTCTTTTTGAATTCGTCCGATGCGGCCAAGCAGCGAACAGGTTTCGGTATCGACGTCATAGCTTGCCCCATTCGGCGCTGGCGTGGCCCTGGGGTCCAGCGGCAACTCGAAAGCCGGCCCGGGAACGTTGTGGACATAGCAGGTGGAAATATGGGCCAGGAACGGTTGTCGAGGCGCACCCTTCACCAGCGACAGAACGCGCATCGGCCCGAACGTGTTGATTTTCAATGCCTGATCGACAGGTGCGTCAAAAACCGCCATGGCGCCACTGTTGATCACCACATCGACCTCACGGCGAACCTGGTCATAATCGTCCTCGGACATGCCCAGGCGCGAGCGGGCGAGATCGCCAACCACTGGCTTGATGCGCGCCAGGGCGAAGTCTTCAAACTCGGCGCCATGGCGCTTGCGCAAGGCATCAAATGCCGAAGAACCCAGGATCTCTGTTCGCAAGGTCTCACCCGGGGTCACGGCCGTCCCGGTCTTGTCCGACCGTTGGCGAATCAACACATAAATTCGCTCCACGTCCGGAAACTTTCTCAGCATGGATTCAAGCAGCGCCTTGCCCAGAAAACCGGTCGCCCCGGTCAGCAACAGCGTTTTGCCTGCGTAGTATTCGGTCAATGTCATGATGCTCCTCCCAGCCCCCAGGGGCTTTGCGCCACTCCTGCGGAACCGCACCTGATCGAAACCGACGGCTCCGCTGCCAACTGAAGTGGTCGCTACACGCACTTCATTGATCAGTGACACGCCAAGAGCCCCTGACCAACTCTTATCTTAGCCTGAAACACGGGTGGGTCGTCAAATGACCGCCGCAAGCGAGGGTCAGCTCACGTTTTATTTCCCACAATGTAGCCACACTCAGCAACAAACCTGGTCGGACTCATGGTCAGTGCCGTGCGGAACGATTACGACGGCTCCCGTCCCAGGCCAGCAATGCAGGCGTCAGCAACACGGTAACGAAGGTTGCAAGCGTCAGGCCACCGACAATGGCAGTGGACAGCTGGATCCAGAACTGGCCTGATGGGGCGCCAAAGTAGACGTCGCGGCCGACGAAGTCCACGGTCAGGCCCAGCACCATTGGCATCAGGCCGGCGATGGTGGTCACCGCGGTCAGCACGACCGGGCGAAACCGCTCCAGTCCCGCGCGTCGGGCGGCCACGGTGGGGCTGGCGCCGTTGGTGCGGTGCTCGTTGTAGGCGTCAATCAGAACAATATTATTGTTCACGACGATGCCGGCCAGGGCAACAATGCCGATGCCGCTCATCACGATCGAAAACGCCTCCTGACGAATCACGAGCCCCAGAAAGACCCCGGCCATAGAGAAGATGATCGCCGACAGCACCAATATGCTCTGGAAAAAACTGTTCAGTTGCGTCAACAAAACCAGGAACATCAAGAAGATTGCCACCACGAACGCGACCATCAGGAACTGTAATGTTTCCTGCTGCTCTTCAATTTCGCCAGCAAACCGGATATCGACTTCAGGCGCAAAATCAGTGACCTCGATCGCCCGACTCAATCGCCCAATCTCGTTGGCAACGGTTGTACCCGCCACGATGCCAGCAGAGACAGTTTGCACATTGCGCCCGTCCACCCGATTGATGACCGATGGGGCCGGTACCGCCGTGATGCTGACAAAATTGGCAATCGGAGTCATCCCACGCGGAGTGGAAACGCGCAAGTTGGCCAATTGGGCGAAGGTTCGCTCGTGGGCCGGAAAGCGCAGTCGGATATCGACCTCGTCAGGCGCGTAGGGTGGCAGATAGGAGCCTAGCAGCACACCGGTGGTCAGTAACTGGACCGTATTGCCCAAGGTCTCGATATCCACCCCGTGCCGGGCCGCCTGCTCGCGGTCTACCCGCAATCTGACTTCGGGGTATGGGGCTGGCACATCACTGGAGATGTCCACAAAGGTGCCCTGGCTGGCCATCAGCTCCTGCAATCGGGCTGCTGCGGCCGGCAACAAGGCACGATCCGGTGAAGATACCTCGACCTGGATCGGGCGAGCGGCGCCGGGGCCGGCCTGCTGCTCTTCGATCTGCACCCCGATGCCCGGAAGTTCAGCGGTGTCGGCGCGCAATCGGCCGACGATGGTGGAGGCTGGCTCGCGCACTCTCCAGTCGGTGAAGTCGACCTGGAGCGCGCCTATGACATCGGGTGCAAGGTTGGCGGCCAGTCGCGCTTCGACCGACCCGATCGTGCGGCCATAGACACGTGCTATCCCGTCGCCACCAATGATTCTGTCCTCCACCATCCGCACCAGCCGGTCAGCTTCCAGTACCGACAGGTTGCCGCTGGCCTGGATCTGAACCTGGACCCGCTCGGGTTCGACATCCGGAAAGAATGCAAACCCTCTGCCCAGGAAAGCGTAAGTGGCAAATGAGGTCACGAGCACCAGCACGGCCAGCCCGATCGCGAATCCGGGATGGGTAATGCCGTAGTCCAGGCTGCGGCTGTACAGCATCGGGACAGGCGGCTGACGCGCCGGGCTGGTCGAGAGCCGATCCCTCGCGAACTGGCTGCCGATCACCGGCACGAAGATCAGGGCCATGAGCAAAGATGCTGTCAGGGTCACGATGACGGTGGCCGGCAGAAACAGCATGAACTGGCCGGCTGTGCCTGGCCAGAACAGCAGCGGAATGAAGACTGCCAGGGTCGTTGCCGTCGATGCCGTGATTGGCCATGACATGCGCTGCGCGGCCTTCAGGAAGGACTGGCTGCGTGATTGCCCCTCCGCACGATAGCGTTCAGCAAGCTCGACCACCACGATGGCGCCATCAACCAGCATGCCGATCACCAGAATCAGGCCGAACAGTACAACGATATTGAGGGTAAAACCCAGCAGGTGGATGCACAGTATGCCGGCCAGGAAAGAGCCGGGAATGGCAATGGCGACCAGCAGCGCAGCGCGCAACCCCAATGCCAGAATGACCGTCAGCATCACCAGAATGATCGCTGCGATCACGTTGTTCTCAAGGTCACTGAGCAGGTCTTCGATATCTTCGGCCTGGTTCTGCAAGTAATCGACCCGGATCACCTCGGCCCAGTCCTGCCGCGCCCGTTCGACCACGGCCTGAACTGCGGCAACCGTTTCAATGACATTGGCCCCGGCCGACCGGCGGACATCGAGGCCGATGGTCGGCTGGCCATCAATGCGGGCATAGCCCACTGCATCCTGATAGGTCTGACGAACCTCGGCGACATCCTGGACCAGCACCACCGTGCGATCACTCACCTGGACCGGCATGGCCAGCACGTCGGCAATGGATTCGATCGTACCCGGAACGGCGATGCCGATGCGCCCGGCACCGGTATCGAAGGCCCCGGCCGTGACAAGTTGGTTGTTGCTTCTGACGGCCTGGGCAATTTCACCTGACGAAATGCCGTAGGACTGCATCGCCAGCGGGTTGATGATGATCTCGAGCAGGTCCTCGCGAGCGCCGGTCAGATCGACTTCCCGCACCCCGACAAGCCCTTCGATCTGCACCTCGAGTTCACGGGCGACTCTGATCAGTTCGCGCTCTGGAACGTCACCGGACAGCGCAACCGTGAGGATGGGGAAAAGCGACAGATCGATCTCTCGCACGATAGGCTGGTCGGCGCCCACCGGAAGATCGGGCGTGGCATTGTCGGTTTCGTCGCGCACGCTTTGAAGGGCTGCCTGTTGATCGAAACCGGGATGGAACTCCAACGTGATCGTTGCGAACCCCTCACCTGCCTGGCCGCTCATCTCGCGCAGGCCCTGGATGGAGCGAAGCCGACGTTCCATCGGCTCGATCAGCAACCGGGCACTGTCCTCGGCCGAGATCCCGGGATAGGTGATATTGACGATAAAGATCGGGATGTCGATCGCCGGAGCCGCTTCCTTGGGGATTGTGATATACGAATAGGCGCCGGCGAGAATCAGCAGCAGCAGCAGGACCAGCACGGTCCGCGTCCTGCTGAAAGCGGCTGCGATCAGCGTATGCATCAGCGATCAAGATCGGCGAAGCCGGCCGGTGATTGTCGGGCCTCGACCTGCTGGCCCGGTGACAGCGCGCCCTCGCTGATCGTCACGATACGCGCTCGTGGTGGCAGCCCGGTCACCCAGATGCCATCGGCACGGGCGCGGACGACATCGATCGGCACAAACTCGATGCGTTCGTCGGCACCGACCGTATGCAAGCCAATCCTGCCCTGCTCGTCCAGTCGAACCAGTGCGGTCGACACCTGATGGGCCGCCACGGTTTCAAACGGAATGACAACTTCGGCACTCATGCCAGAAGGCAATTGTGGATCGGTGTTGTCTACCTCCACTTCAACGCGAAATGTCCGCGTACCGGCATCGGCAAGAGGGGAGACAAAGCGTATCGTGCCCGTGCGCTCCTCGGCACCGATGAAACGGACCTCCGCGGGCATCCCGGGACGGACCCGATCCACCGTAGCCTGCTGGATATGGACGACGGCGAGCAGCGGATTGTTGTCGATGATCTCCAGCACCTCGCCACCGATGGTCACGTAGCTGCCAAGCTCGGCCATGACACGGTTGACCACGCCGGCGATGGGCGCGCGCAGAGCCGTGTTGGCAATCTCCAGTTCGATTGCGCTCAGGTCGGCACGCGCCGCCTCAAGTTGCGCCAGTTGCGCGTTGAGCTCGGTTTCGGTAGCCACACCGCGCTCGTAAAGTTGCAGGATTGCCTGGTATTGCCGTTGCGCGGACGCTTCCTGCGAGCGAGCTCTGGCGAGTCGGGCTTCACGGTCATCGTGCGACAGATGGGCGACGATCTCGCCCGCGGCCACCCGCGTCCCGGTTGAGACCGCCGACTCGACGACTCCATCGGTCCTGGCACGCAAGATGGATATCTGGTTCGGCACGACGTCACCGTAGAGAACGATCTCCCTGGTGATTTCCTCTGCCTCGCTCCAGGCGGTTGCCACCGTCGGTAAAGGACGACCCGGCGGCGTCGGTTCGATATCCGGACCGCGGCCAATCATGCCACTTCCAAGCCAGATCAGGACTACAACGATGATGCCCAGAAAAACCAGGAATGTCGGGTTCTTGAAGTTGTAGCGCATGCAAACCGCCCCTGCCAATGCCGAATGGATACCAATCCAACCGAGTCTAGCACTGCTGTTCCGTGATCTGCACGGCTGTCAGTTGAACAGGCGCTCCAGACCGCCTGGATCCTCGAGCTTCCCGTCAAGAGGCCGGCGGATTCGTTTGAAGAGGGGCCGCAGGAGCGGTAGAGTAATGGTTGGGTGATCGGCAGTTCACCCGGCAATCCTTAAATTCATTTCAAGGAAACCGAGCCATGGGGCCAAGTACCGCGTCGAACAACAAGCCAATCGTCGTCATCACCGGCGCTGCGGGCAATATCGGCAGCGCGCTGATTGGCGAGCTCAAGAACGATTACTTCATCATCGGCATGGACATGGGTCCAACCGAAAAAGCTGATGACAGCTACGAGTTCGACCTGACCTCATCGGAATCAGTGCAGCGGGTCATGAACAAGATCGCTGTTCGCTACGGTCGCGACCTGGCTGCCGTGGTCCACCTCGCCGCCTATTTCGATTTCAGCGGCGAAGAATCGCCCGCCTACCAGGCGGTCAACGTCGATGGCACCCGGAACCTGCTCAAACCTCTGCGTGGCTTCAACGTCGAACGGTTTATCTACTCAAGCACCATGCTGGTTCACGAGCCTGGCGAGACGGGTGAGAAAATAACCGAGCAAGCACCGATCAAACCGACCTGGATTTATCCGAAATCCAAGGCCGACAGCGAAGCAGTCATTCGAGAGCACGCGGGCAAGATGCCCTACTCCCTGCTTCGGCTGGCCGGGCTGTATGACGAAAAAACCTGTGTGCCCATACTGGCCCATCAGATTGCCCGCATCTACGAGCACAACATGAAAAGCCACTTGTACTCGGGCGACATAGAGGCCGGTCAGGCCTACATCCACCAGGAAGACATGGTCGACGCCTTTCGACGAACCATCGACCGGCGCAATAAGCTGCCCAGGCAACACGAGGTTCTGGTTGGAGAAGATCACTGCGAAAGCTACGAAGCGATCCAGAACCGCCTCGGCGAACTCATTCATGGCAAGGAGGAATGGAAGACCATCACGGTGCCCAAGCCCGTGGCCAAGACCGGCGCCTGGGTCGAGGAACACGCGGAACCTGTCATACCCGATGCCATCGACAAGGGCGAAAAACCCTTCATTCGTCCATTCATGATCGATCGGGCCAGTGATCACTACGAGCTTGATATCAGCCGGGCGCGCGAGCAGCTGGGATGGGAGCCGAAACACCGGCTGTTCGACGAACTCGAAACCCTGGTCGCCAGTCTCAAGGCCGACCCCAAGGCTTGGTACGAGGCCAACGGCATCACCCCGCCAGACTGGATGGAAGAAGCCGAGGAACGGGGCGCCAACCCCGACCGCGTCCTGAGCCATCACGACGACCGCTACCAGCGCCAGCACCATCAGAACCTGTGGGCTCATTTCGCCAACATGGCGCTGGGTGTCTGGCTGATCACTTCTCCGCCATGGCTTGGCTACGAGTCGGTGGGAATGATCTACAGCGATGTCATTGCCGGCATTTTTCTGATGGTGTTCGGCTTTGTTTCGCTATCCTGGCAGCAAAGCTGGGCACGTTGGATCTGCGCCCTGGTTGGCGTCTGGCTGCTGTTTGCACCGCTGGTGTTCTGGACAGAAAGCGCGGCTGCCTATCTCAACGGAACCATCATCGGGATACTGGCGATCAGCTTTGCGGCGCTGGTGCGCCCGGCAGCCGGCATATCGCCCGTGGCGGCAACCACCGGACCGACCACGCCGCCCGGCTGGGACAACAACCCGTCGAGCTGGTTTCAGCGCATGCCGATCATCCTGCTGGCGTTCGTCGGCTTTTTCATTTCGCGCTACCTGGCAGCCTATCAACTCGGGCATATCGATAGCGTCTGGGAGCCGTTCTTTGCCGGAACCCGAGGTGGCCTGAACGGTACCGAAGACATCATCACCTCCGAGGTATCCGAAGCCTTTCCGATACCCGACGCCGGACTGGGCGCGATTGTTTACATGCTCGAAATCCTGATCGGCCTCATTGGCGCGGCCAATCGCTGGCGCACCATGCCCTGGGTGGTGGCGTCATTCGGCGTCCTGATCGTGCCGCTGGCCCTGGTATCGATTACCTTCATCATCATCCAACCCATCATCATCGGCACCTGGTGCACCCTGTGCCTGGTCATGGCGGCCGCGATGCTGTTGCAGATTGCATATGCCTTCAACGAATTCGTCGCCACCGGCCAGTTCCTGCATCGACGCCACCGGGCCGGAGCCCCGCTTCTGAAGATTTTCTTTACTGGTGACACCGACGACGGCCCAACCGAATCCGCCGATGAAAGCTTTGATCGCAACCCGCTGGACACCCTGCGCGAAGCCTTCACCACCGGGGTCAATGTGCCATGGAATCTGGCACTGTGCGTCGTGCTGGGCGCCTGGCTGATGCTGACCCGCATCACGCTGGGTACCGAGGGCGGCATGGCCAACTGGGATCATCTGATTGGTTCGCTGGTGATCACGCTGGCTGTCGTTGCCTTCGCCGGCTCGGCCAGGCCTGCGCGCCTGCTGATGATTCCGCTGGCACTGGTTCTGCTGGTCACGCCGTTCGTCTACGGCGTGGATACGCCGGCGATGATTTCCAGCATTGTTTGCGGCGTGGCCATCGGATTACTCGCGCTGCGTCGCGGACCCGTGCCGGGCCGTTACGGCGATTGGAATCGACTGATCGTTTAGACAAGGAAAGTTCACCACGGAGTCACAGAGAAAGCATGAAAATGCTTTTTGATTTATTTCCTCCGTGTCTCTGTGCCTCTGTGGTGAACCTGATCTGCAGAGTTATTCAGAGGC
>JBLRWT010000042.1:0-9573 GCA_047921095.1 Wenzhouxiangella sp.
GCCAACGCTTGAGTTGCCACTTGTCCGGCAGGCTCACCCACACTGGCGCACCCGGACGCCCCGGCCAAAACGGCCAGGATGCAAAGCGTGATCAATGGTGGCGGAAATTGTTCCTGTCTCATGGAAATCCCGGGATAGTGAGCCAGCAAGACGATTGAACTGTGAAACCTACCCGAACATTAACCGCTGTGCAATATAAATGTAACCGTTTTAGGCGATAGATATTTCTGCTGACAGTGATAAACCAACGTCTCGTGACCGGTTCCGCAGGACAATCAGCAGGATCTCCGGTGTACGCCTGGACCAATTCACGGATTGACGTTCGCTGGTCCACCGTTACCGACAAACGCCGCGCATCGGCGACTTGGAGACCCCACAACTCTGCTGGTCAAACCCTCGGTCCCCGATTCCTAAGCGAGGCAATGCCGGGCGATGAAGTCGGCGTGGTCGGGCATGCTGCGCAGGCTGGTCTTGACGACTTTGCGCAGATTGCAGAGGAATTGGGCCAGCTCGGCAGCACTCAGGCGGTCAGCCAGTGGGTGGTGGCGCTCTGGGACTACACCTTGGCCCAAAAGCACCTGCAGCCAACTCTGCTCGGTGAACAGCTCTTCGCTGTTGCGGAACACTTCGCCGGAAGCCCGGAAAAGCTTGATGCGATGAAGCAGGGATTCGGGCAGTTCGATCGCCCGGCGCTCGTCCCAGAACGGGTCTCCGTGACGGCCGTTCTGGTGATAGTGGAAAATCAGAAAGTCACGAATCGATTCGAACTCGAAGATGCTTTGCCGGTTGTATTCCTCGATCAGCGTGGGATCGAAGCCCCGGGTCGGGAAATGTTTGACCAGTCGGCTGATTGCGGACTGGACAAGGTGAATGCTGGTCGATTCCAGCGGCTCCATGAAGCCCGAGGCCAGGCCCAGGGCCACGCAGTTGCGGTTCCAGAATTTCCGTCTGCGCCCGGTGACGAAACGGATCAGCCGCGGCTCGTCGAGGGCTTCACCGTCCAGGTTGGTCAGCAGGTTGGCAACGGCCTCGTCGTCGCTGACAAATCGGCTGCAGTAGACGTAGCCATTGCCGGTACGGTGCTGGAGCGGGATACGCCACTGCCAGCCGGCCGGACGTGCGTCGGCCTGGGTGTATGGGCGCATGGGCGCAACCCGTGCGCTGGGAACGGCCACTGCGCGATCGCAGGGCAAGAAGTGGGTCCAGTCTTCGTAACCGGTCTTCATCGCCTGTTCGATCAACAGCCCGCGGAAACCCGAACAGTCCATGAAGAAATCCGCCTCCAGGCGGTCGCCCCGTTCGGTTTGAACGCCCCGAACAAAGCCGCTCTCACCGTCCAGGTCCACGTCCACCACCCGGCCCTCGACTCGCTTGACGCCCCGCTTTTCCGCATAGCCCCGCAGGTGGGCGGCATACAGCGAGGCGTCGAAGTGAAAGGCGTAGTTAAAGCCGATGGGTGGAAGCGGGTTCGCTGCATCGAGCCGATCGAAACAGTTTTCAAAGGCGGCAGTCGCATTGATCGAGTATGACCAAAGATCCAGCCCCAGCTTTTCCCGCTGCGCCCGAAACCAGTACTGGTGAAAACCGATCAGCTCCAGCGGTCGTCCGATCTCGCCGAAGGCATGGATATAGGAATGCCGGGGAGCCGTCCAGCCGTTGAACTGAATGCCGAGCTTGAAACTGCCGCGGGCGGCGCGCAGGAACTCGTTCTCGTCGAGTCCCAGGAAATGGTTGATCAGGCGAATCTGGGGGATGGTAGCCTCACCGACCCCGACGATGCCGATCTGCTCGGATTCGACCAGCCGTATTTCAAGCTGGGGCCCGAAGGCGCGGGCGAGCACGGCCGCAGCCATCCAGCCCGCGGTGCCGCCGCCGACGATCAGTACCTTTTCGATCCGTTCCGGCCGCAATTCAGGAGCCACTAATGGAAAGGCGGAAACCGCAGATTACGCAGATTGGTGCCGATTGTAAACGGCACCCCGGCTTGATCGTTAACGGCGCGAACACGCGGTTCCCAGAAAGTTTGGCGGCGAATCGAATGGGTCAGAAGCGGTAGGATGCTCCAAACAGGAAGTTGCGACCGAACTTCTGGCGATCGATCACCAGGTCGTTCTCGTCGACCGTGATGAAGGGCTCGTCGCCGAGGTTCAATGCCTGCAACGTCAAGGTAAGACCCTGTACAGGCCCGGATTGGAATTCATAGCCGATCTGGGCGTCCCAGATCATTTCGCTTTTCGCCTGTCGGGTAAGACGATCAGCGGCAACGCCGAAGATCTCGGACAAAAAGTCATCCCGGTAACGATTGGAAATCCGAGCTTGAAATCCACGGCGTTCGTAGAACAGCGTTGTGTTGACGACCCATTCGGACAAGCCCGGCACTGTTACCGGATCAGGGCTGTCTCCGAGCTTCAGGCTGCTGTCCGTGTATGACACACCACCGGTGTAACCAAATCCTCGCAACGGTTCGAAGTATTCCCCGAACGGCACTGTGGCTGCAAAATCAACGCCACGGATCCAGCCTCCGCCACGGTTTGTTGGGCCAAAGGTGGTGCCCATCGACGTGCCGAGTTGGGCGGCCTGCTCGGGGGTGAGAAAGTCGTCGATGAATTGGGAAAAGTCCGTAAGAAAGGCGTCGTTGGGATTGACGAAATCATTGAGGTCCTTGTAGAAGCCGGTGATGGAGACCAGACCCGCACCGTTCGCGAAGAATTTCTCCCACGCCACGTCCACGGAATCGGCCATCATCGGACGAAGGTTCGGATTTCCGCCACCGGCGCTGAAAAAGGCCTGATTTGGATCCGTCGAGGTGAGTTGGGTAAAATTCGTGTTGAGCGCCAGTCCTGCATTGAGCTGATCCATTCGTGGCCGCGCCATGACCCTCGCCGCACTGATACGTACTTGCTGGTCGTGCGGTAGCCCAAAAACCAGGTTCGCACTGGGCAGGAAGCGCGAAAACGTGTCCCCTTCCTCGACGTCACCAAAGCGAAAAGCTTCTCCGGGTTGCACCTGGAAACCCCTGGAGCTCTGGTCGGTGACGACCCACTGGGCGCCAAAGTTCCCTCTAAGAGGAATTGTTCCGCCAATCATCGTGTCCAGATCAAACTGGAAGTAGGTGTTCAGGACATCTTCTCTGACGCGCCATTCCTGCTGCTTTCTAAACTCCACCTGGGGTGAAACCAGGGTATAGAAATTGTCCAGCAGATAACGGGGATCCCATAGCACCATGCCGGGAACGCCGACAAAATCGAGACTGACATTGCCGCCGACTCGGGCGGCATCCGGGATCGCGGCCTCGCCCAGCCCATCGGGCGGAGTGAGAAAGGACTGGTTCAATTGCCGATCCTTGTCCCTTCGGCTGAGCGCAAACCCGGCGGAAAATTTGCTGAGGGGTCCAGACACCAGTTCACGGTCAATATCGAAGCGAGTTCGAGCCAGCCAGTCCTCGGTCTTGGGGTTGTTGATGAAACCGGCCTGGACCAGGGGATTGGGTTGGGCGCCGGCACCCCATCCCTGCGGGTCCGTAAGCCGGATCAGACCAGGATCCATGTAGTTCAGGGTCGGGTTCAGGCTGAAGATCCCGTTTGGCGCAATGGTGAAACCAACAGAGTCGGGTGTTCCACTCAAAGCCAGCCCGGTTCCGCCCATGGATTCAAGCACCAGATCCTCCCGATCTGCTGCCGACCAGCTCAAGTCGGATTCAAAACCCCACAAGGGGGCAAATTCCCAACGGGTGTTCAGACCGAAGGTGAAAATATCGGCCTGGCGACGGTTGAAGTCGTTGCGCATGACCGCGTGAACCTCGTCGAATACGCCTTCGGCCACCAGGTTGTCTGCCACCGTGAACCCATCCCGCAACTGTGAGGGCGACCAGAACATGGGGAACTCGATACCGCGCAGGAATTGCTTCTCATCGAAATCCGAGTAGGACAGGTCCAGGATGGCGCGGAAGTTATCTGTGGGCGCATATTCGACCGTGCCTATGAAGCCGATGCGCTCCAGGTCATTGTTCTGGACGAAGGGTTTGACGCCGCCCAGAACCCGGGTCTCGCCGTCGCCGATATCGGGAAATCCCCAGGCATTGGACCTTTCGATCTCGAAGGGCGTTGATTGCGCGGCGACCCCAAAGGTGACGCCGAGGGTGTTATTGAAAAACTGGTCCACGTAGATGCCGGCGAAGCGATACCCGTCGTCATCGGCTTCCGGATTGGCGGCCGAACCATCGAGCGTTTCAAATCGCCCCACCACCGAGAAAATGCGTTCATCGGCCTCGAGCGGTCGGATGGTCCGGAGGTCCACGGTCCCGGCCAGACCCTGGCCGATGATGTTCGCGGCCGGGGTCTTGTAAACCAGCACCGAGTTCAAGAGCTCGGCCGGGAATTGGTCGAACTCCACCCCCCGGTTGTCGCCGGTAGTGACCTGTTCGCGCCCATTGAACAGAGCCGTGCTGAAATCGGGCCCCAGGCCGCGTACTGAAATAGTCTGCGCTCGTCCGTCGACACGCTGGGCGGTCAGGCCGGGTAGACGGGCCAGGGCCTCGGCGATGCTGACGTCGGGCAGCTTGCCGATTTCCTCGGCGAAAACCGATTCGACGATCGAGGATTCATCCCGCCGGGTCGCAACGGAACGTTCGACCGCCCGGCGGAACCCGGTAACCGTGATACGGTCGTCCTCGTGCTCATCGGTCACTTCGGAATCCTGTTCGGCACTGACCCGTTCATCTTCCGGCGTCTGCAGTGGGTTCGGTCCCTCCGCCGATTCTGACTGGCTGAGCGCGGGCATGGACATGCCAAGCGCGCTGACCATGGCGACGAACAGCAAACTACGCCGTATTGCCGGTCCGCAGCGACTGGTCTGTACGGTGTCCTTGCCGAACTTCCTGGAGCGGATTCTGCGTTGGTTTGATTTCATGGCCGATATTCTTCTCTGTTTGTGAAGTTTCGGTGAAAATTCCCCGATTGGCCGATAGTAGAAGCGCGAACTTGACAGAACAATGTTTTGCAATCGTATGCATCACTGCATACGATTGCATCCCCTCTTGCCTCCCTGGGCCCGGAAACCGTAGTGCGACACGTTCTCCGAACAGCCGGTGCATCCTGGGGTGGGCGAACACGGATGATCGCCGGTGACGATCAGTGCCTTGTCCGGCAGGCCGTCGCCGCGCAGGTCAACATTCCCGCCGTGATGGTCTCTTCGATATGAGCGTGCGTGGGAATGACAGCAGCCGACCTCTTCCCGGCCTTACCTCGTCAGGTTGGCAAACAGCACACCGTGCGGTGGCAGTTCGATGCGCCCGTTGGGACTTATCTGGCCTGTCGCTGGCCCAGGACAGGCCAGAAGGGTGCCGATTTGCAGTTCGGCGGAGGGTTGAAAGCTGATCGCTTGATTGGAGAGGTTGAAGCAAGCCAGCAGGCGCTGTTTCTGACAACTGCGGGTGAAGCCCAACACCGGTTCGGGGCTGTCGATGAAGCAGATGTCGCCGTGGCGCAGGGCGTACTGCTCCTTGCGCCAGGCGAGCAGGCTGCGGAACTTGTTGAGGGTTGAATCGGGGTCGACTTGCTGGCGGCTGACGGCCAGGCCGCGATGCGACTTCGGGATCGGCAGCCAGGGTTTGACGGTCGAGAAACCGGCGAATTCGGTCGCATCCCAAGGCATCGGCGTGCGGCAGCCGTCGCGGCCCTTGAAGTTGGGCCAGAAGTTGATGCCGTAGGGATCCCGTAGCTGATCAAAGGGGACTTCGGCTTCTGGCAGTCCCAGTTCCTCGCCCTGGTAGATGCAGGCCGACCCGCGCAGGGAGCACAGCAGGGTGGTCAGCAGGGTGGCCAGGTCGTCGGTATGGCAATCGCGGCCCCAGCGGCTGATGACCCGCTCGACGTCATGGTTGGAGATCGCCCAGCAGGCCCAGCCGTCCCCGAGTTGGTGTTCGAGATTTTCCACTGTCGAGCGAATATAGGCGGCGTTGAAGTCCTCGGTCAGTAACTCGAAGCTGTAGCTCATGTGCAGTCGTCCAGGGCCGACGTATTCGGCCATGCTGGCGACCGAATCCTCCGAGGAGACTTCGCCCAGGGAAGTGGTGCCGGGGTATTCATCGAGCAGGGCGCGGATGCGTTCGACGAAGGCCAGGTTTTCCGGCTGGGTGTTGTTGTAGTGGTGATACTGGAACGCATAGGGGTTGTCGGCCGAAAAGCCACGCCCGGTGCGCACGTGTTCGGGTTTGGGTGGGTTGTCGCGCAGCCTTGCATCCTGATAACAGAAATTGATCGCGTCGAGCCGAAAGCCGTCGACGCCGCGATCGAGCCAGAAGCGCAGATCTTCGAGTACCGCGTCGGCGACGTCAGGATTGTGAAAATTCAGGTCGGGCTGGGAAACAAGAAAATTGTGCAGGTAGTACTGGCCCCGGCGCGGTTCCCACTGCCAGGCGCCACCGCCGAACAGTGCCAACCAATTGTTGGGCGGCGTGCCATCTTCCCGGGCGTCGGCCCAGACGTACCAATCGGCCTTGGGGTTGTCGCGGCTTTGCCGGCTTTCCTGGAACCAGGGATGTTCGACCGATGTATGGCTTGGCACCTGGTCGATGATGATGCGCAGGCCGCGCTTGTGAGCTTCGGCAAGTAGATGGTCGAAATCAGCCAGGCAGCCAAACATGGGGTCGACGTCGCACGGGTCAGCCACGTCATATCCGAAGTCGACCATCGGCGACTTGAAAAAGGGTGCCACCCAGAGAGCATCGACACCCAGTCCAGTGAGGTAGTCGAGCCGGCTGACGATGCCTGGCAGGTCGCCGATGCCGTCCTCGTTGGTGTCCTGGAAACTGCGTGGATAGACCTGGTAGAACACACCGCCGCGCCACCAGTTGTTGTCTGAATCGCTCATGTCATTAATGTTGTGGTTGTTTGAGCCAAGCCGGCATGCGATCGATTGATTCGAAAGCTTAACGGTACGAGCTCGTATTGTTGAGACGATGCATACGTATTCAGAAGAATTGGTTCAACGTGAGCGACCAATCAAGATGACCAATCATGCCAATACAAACGTATGCAGCAATGTATACGTTTGCAATAGATTGTTCATGGCCGCAGACAATGACTAGTATTCTGTGGGCCACGGTGATGGCTGCCACCACAATCGAGACCATGATGTTTCCAGTGAGTTCAATCAGACTGCTTGTCGCTTTGCTGGCCGGGCTGCTTGTCGTCGAGGCTTTCGCTTTTGATGCGGCGCTCGAATATCGCGGTCATGAACTGATTGACAAAGTGTTGATCGTTGATAGCGGTGCGGGCTATCTGCACATGACCTTTCACGCCCCGGCTGCGGTCGAGGTCTTTCACGACGTCGACAACAGCGCGGCCCACCCATCGCGCACCCTGGCGCCCGGCCAGACGCCACAGCCGGCCGAACTGATCGCGACCGATACGCAGTTGATTTTTGCCACCGATCGCCTCGAAGTTGTCATCAACAAAAAGCCACTGCGGATATCGTTCGTGCGTGACGGCGAGACTTTGCTTTCCGAAGAGGGCGGGCCGTTTCTCCAGCGCACCCTGCGCGGCTTTCGCTTCTCCCTGAGCGACGACGAGAAACTGCTCGGCGCCGGTCAGCGGGAGCTGGGTATGGACCGGCGTGGCCATCGACTGGCGCTGGAAAACAAGCCGCACTACGGCTACGGCACCGAGTCGGCCCAGATGTACTTCAGCCTGCCCGGCGTGCTGTCGAGCAAAAACTACATGCTGGTGTTCGATAATGCCGCGCGCGGTCATATCGACCTGGGCGCGACAGAATCCGATGTGCTGCAGTTCGAGGCCGTCGGTGGCCGGCTTGGCTATCTGTTCGCCGCCGGAGACAGCTTTCCCGATACCCTGGCTCAGTATCTCGTCGCCAGCGGCAAACCGCCACTGCCGCCGCGCTGGTCGCTGGGCAACTACGCTTCACGCTTCGGCTATCGCACCGAGGCGGAAGCACGCAAAGTCGTGCAGCTGCACATTGAGCAGGGCTTTCCGCTCGATGCCATTGTCATCGACCTGTACTGGTTCGGGCCGGACATCCAGGGCCACATGGGGCACCTGGCCTGGGATCGGGAAGCCTGGCCTGACCCGGCCGGCATGATGGCTGACTTTGCCGCGGCTGGCGTGAAAACCATCCTGGTTACCGAGCCATTCATCCTCACCACCTCCCAGCGCTGGCAGGAAGCAATCGACGAACAGGTGCTGGCGCTCAACATGGCAGGGCAGGCAAAGACCTTCGATTTTTATTTCGGCAATTCAGGATTGCTGGACTTCTTCAAGCCTGAAACTGGTGAATGGTTCTGGATGATCCTCAGAGAGCTGATGGAGCAAGGCGTGGCCGGCTGGTGGGGTGACCTGGGTGAACCGGAAGTTCATCCGCCGGCCACCCGCCATGTCGCCGGTATGGCCAACGAGGTTCACAACGCCTACGGCCATCATTGGGCCGAGTCGATTTTCGAACGCCACGTCCGCGATTTTCCCAAACGCCGTCCCTTCATCATGATGCGCGCCGGTGCTGCCGGCTCGCAACGCTACGGGATGATTCCCTGGACCGGTGATGTCGACCGCAGCTGGGATGGCTTGAAGCCGCAAGTGGAGTTGGCCCTGCAGATGGGACTGTTTGGCTTTGGTTACATTCATTCCGATCTGGGTGGTTTCGCCGGCGGCGTGGCGTTCGATTCCCAACTCTACATCCGGTGGATGCAGTACGGGGTTTTTCAGCCGGTTTACCGTCCGCATGCCCAGGATCACATCCCCTCCGAACCGGTGTTTCACGATCAGGCCACACAGGATATCGTGCGTGAATTTGTCCGCCTGCGCTATCGGCTGATGGCCTACAACTACACCCTGGCCCACATGCACAGCGAAACTGGATTGCCGCTGATGCGCCCGCTATTCTATCTTGACGGCCAGGACGCGGCGTTGATGGACGAGCGCAACAGTTACCTGTGGGGCGATGCCTTCCTGGTCGCACCCGTGGTCGAGCCCGACGTGCAGAACTGGCCAGTACGCCTGCCCGCTGGCGTGTGGTTTGATTTCTGGACCGGGCAGCGTCATCAGGGCGGTCGGATGATCGAGGTGCCCGTGACCATCGAAACCATTCCGGTGATGGTCCGGGCCGGGTCGTTCGTCCCGTTGGTCGATGTTGTCCAGAGCAGCGACCAGTACAGCAGCGAGAGATTGGAACTGCACCACTATTTCGATGCCAGCATCCGCCGTTCCGAAGGATCAATGTACGAAGATGACGGCCGCACCCGTTTCCAGCCCGGCACCGAACAATTTGAGCAGCTGGAGTTTGTCGCCGAGCAGGTCGATGACCGGATCCACTATACCTTCACGCGCCAGGGCCATTACCCGGGCATGCCCGAAACACGCCAGCTCGAACTGGTCGTTCACCAGGCCCCAAGCGATCTTCAAGCCATCACCATCGACGGCCAGGCCATCACCCTCCAGCCCGCTGCCACCATCACGGAAGAGCCCCAGGCCTGGTACGACCAGACCGGCAGACTGCACCTGCGAACCAATTGGCGCAATCCAGAGCTAAACATCATTCTGTAGGAGCGGCCCTCTGGCCGCG
>JBLRWT010000043.1:0-9371 GCA_047921095.1 Wenzhouxiangella sp.
TGACAGTCCCTCGATCGTTGCCTTCAGCCAGTCATCCAGCCTCGACAAGTCAAGCTGGTCCTCCTCTCTTACCGGACGCGGCTGATCGATCAGCTTGTTTTGATTCATTATTGCGATGTTGGCGATTCAAGCGAAACCAGTCGCTCAATACTACCTCAGGCAAAGGCCCCGGGTGTCAATCGGGTCTCTGACTATCTTCCTCTTCGGTTGCACCTTCTTCTCTTGCGCCTTCTTCTGTTGCGCCACCTTCTTCCGGGCCCTCTGCCCTTGGACCGGCGCTTTCCATGTGCACCATGATCCTGCCGACCAGTTCATCGAGCCCTTGACGGGCCACCGCTGAAATCGCGAACCACGGCGCTTGCCAATCGAGGCGTTGGATCACGCCATTGACGATCTCGCTGGCCTCGGCGTCACCGAGCTGATCGGTCTTTGTCAGCACCAGCCAGCGCTCGCGGGCGGCCAGGTCCTCGTCGAAATTGGCCAGTTCCTTTTCCAGCAGACGAACCTGCTCGACCGGATCGGCCTGGTCCAGGGGTGCGATATCGACCAGGTGCAACAGCAGGCGGGTTCGCTGCAGGTGCTTGAGAAACTGGATTCCCAGTCCGGCGCCTTCGGCCGCGCCTTCGATCACCCCGGGAATATCGGCGATCACGAAGCTGCGACCAGGTTCCAGGCTGACGACGCCCAGGTTGGGATAGAGGGTGGTAAATGGATAGTCGGCCACTTTCGGTCGCGCGGCGGAAACCGCGCTGATCAGGGTCGATTTGCCGGCATTGGGGAAGCCCAGCAGGCCGACGTCGGCCAGTACCTTCATTTCCAGGTGCAGCGTGCGTTCTTCTCCCGGCGTGCCGGGCGTGAACTGACGTGGCGCGCGATTGACGGCCGACTTGAAATTGACATTGCCGCGGCCACCCTTGCCAGCCCTGGCGACCAGCAGGCGCTGCTCGTGTTCGGTCACCTCACCAATACGCTCGCCGGTGTCAGCCTCGGTCACGATGGTGCCGAGCGGTACCTTGATGGTGATATCGTCAGCCGACTTGCCGGTGCATTCGCGCCCGGCGCCCGGCTCGCCGTTGCGTGCCTTGAAGTACCGGGCATGGCGGAAGTCCGCCAGGGTGTTCAGCCCGGAATCACCCTGCAGCCAGACATTGCCGCCATCGCCGCCATTGCCACCATCCGGTCCGCCCCTGGGAATATTCTTTTCGCGACGGAAACTGGCTGAACCGGGCCCGCCCTTGCCGGCTTTGACGGTAATGCTGGCTTCATCTACGAATTTCATTTTGGCGTTCCGGTTGCAATCTTGGTATTTCAGTTACAAAAAAGCCCCGCAATGGCGGGGCTTTTCTTGCCGACCATTGCGCGAGCGCTTATTCGGCGGGCAGGATGGAGACAAACTTGCGCAGCGGCTTGCCGCGCTGTTCGAAGACCACCTTGCCATCGCTGAGCGCGAACAGGGTGTGATCGCGGCCAACCTTGACGTTCTCGCCGGCATGAAAGCGCGTGCCGCGCTGCCGAACGAGGATATTGCCGGCCAGGACCTGCTCGCCGCCGTAGCGCTTGACGCCCAGGTACTTCGGATTTGAATCGCGGCCGTTGCGTGTCGAGCCGCCTGCTTTCTTGTGAGCCATCTGATTAGCCCTCGATTCCGGTGATTTTGAGGTCAGTGTAATACTGACGGTGACCCATCTGCTTCATGTGGTGCTTGCGGCGACGGAACTTGATGATCCGGATTTTATCGCCGCGGCCGTGATCGACCACTTCAGCAGTGACTTTTCCGCCATCGACGATCGGTGCGCCGATGCGGACATCTTCGCCTTCGCCTACCATCAGGACTTGATCGATTTCGATCGTGGCGCCTTTTTCAGCATCGAGTTTCTCGACCCGGACGATGTCGCCCTGGGCTGCCCGGTACTGTTTGCCGCCGGTGGTGAATACCGCGTACATTGACTTGCTCCAGAAAGTGGTTCAGCAAAGAGCGGGAATTTTACCGGATCGAGGCAATTCGGTCAAGGCTGGAATCCTGCTGTGAAACCGACGTCCGCCCAGCTTTTTTTTGGCCGACCTTTGCGCCGCCCTCACGCAGCGCGATATATTAACAGGCTTGGCTCGAACAAGCGGCTTGGCATGAAATCGATCTCCATTCGCGGTGCGCGAACCCATAATCTGAAGAACGTCGATCTCGATCTGCCACGGGACAAGCTGATCGTCTTTACCGGCCTGTCGGGCTCGGGCAAGTCCTCGCTGGCGTTCGACACGATCTACGCCGAGGGTCAGCGACGCTACGTGGAATCCCTGTCGGCCTACGCGCGCCAGTTCCTGTCGATGATGGAAAAGCCCGATGTGGATCACATCGAGGGTCTGTCACCGGCGATTTCGATCGAACAGAAAGCCGCCAGCCACAACCCGCGCTCCACGGTCGGCACGGTCACCGAAATCCACGATTACCTTCGGCTGATGTTCGCCCGGGTCGGCACGCCCCGCTGCCCGGACCACAACGAGCCGCTGGATGCCCAGACCGTGACCCAGATGGTCGACACGGTGCTTGGTCTGCCGGAAGGCAGCAAGCTCATGCTGCTGGCGCCGATCGTGCGCGATCGCAAGGGCGAACACACCCAGTTGCTGGAAGGTCTCCGAGCCCAGGGCTTCGTCCGCGCCCGGGTCAACGGCACCGTGATCGATCTGGATGATGAACTGCCACGGCTTGAACTGCGAAAGAAGCACAGCATCGAGGCCGTCGTCGACCGATTCCGGGTCCGCGCCGACATGGCCCAGCGTCTGGCGGAAAGCTTCGAGACCGCGCTCAGCCTGGCCGAAGGGATCGCCATCGTGGCCCCCATGAGTCCGAGCGAATCGGCTGAAATCGTTCTGTCTTCCCGCTTTGCCTGCCCGGTGTGCGACTACAGCCTGTCGGAACTCGAACCGCGCATGTTTTCGTTCAACAACCCGAACGGCGCATGCGAGGCCTGCGACGGGCTGGGGGTGACCCAGTTTTTCGATCCGGCACGGGTGGTCGCCAACCGGGAGCTGTCGCTGGCCAGTGGCGCCATCCGGGGCTGGGACCGGCGCAACGCCTATTATTTTCAACTGATCCAGTCCCTGTCGCGACACTACGACTTCGATATCGAGACCCCCTTCAGCAAGCTGCCGGAAAAAATCCAGCAGGTGGTCCTGCACGGCAGCGGTTCGGAGAAAATCGCCTTTCGCTACCTGTCCGAGCGCGGCGGGCAGACCCGCAAGCACCCATTTGTCGGCATCATCCCCAACCTCGAGAAGCGTTACCGCGAAACCGACTCAAGAATCGTGCGCGAGGAGCTCTCACGTTATATTTCCAGGCACCCCTGCCCCGCCTGCAACGGCCAGCGGCTTAACCGGGCCGCACGCCACGTCACCATCACCGGGCACAATCTGCCTGAAGTCTCCAGTTGGTCGGTCGAAAACTGTCTGAGCTTCTTCGAAGCGCTCAGGCTGGCGGGCTGGCGCGGCGAGATCGCCGACAAGATCCTCAAGGAGGTGCGCGAACGGCTGCGCTTCCTGGTCAACGTGGGCCTCGACTACCTGACCCTGGACCGCCAGGCCGACACCCTGTCGGGCGGCGAGGCCCAGCGAATCCGCCTGGCCAGCCAGATCGGCGCCGGCCTGGTTGGTGTCATGTACGTGCTTGACGAGCCCTCGATCGGCCTGCACCAGCGCGATAACTCGAGATTGCTGGAAACCCTGACCCGCCTGCGTGACCTCGGCAATACCGTCATTGTCGTGGAGCACGACGAGGAGGCCATCCGCGCAGCCGACCACGTGGTCGATATCGGGCCCGGCCCCGGCGTGCACGGCGGTCAGATCGTCTACAGCGGTTCCGCTGCGGGCCTGGTTGAATGCACGGGTTCACTCACGGGTGATTACCTGTCCGGTCGCCAGCGCATCGAGATTCCGAAAACCCGTCACAAGTCTGATCGGGAGCGGATTTTCAGACTATCCGGCGCCAGCGGACACAACCTGAAGAATGTCGATCTCGAGATTCCCGCCGGCCAGTTCATCTGCGTGACCGGCGTTTCCGGCTCGGGCAAGTCAACCTTGATCAACGACACCCTGTACCGCCTGCTGGCACGAGAAATCAACCTGGCTTCGGCCAATCCGTCGCCGTTTGCCGATTTCTCCGGCCTGGAGCTGTTCGACAAGGTGGTCGATATCGACCAGAGCCCGATCGGGCGCACGCCGCGATCCAATCCGGCCACCTACACCGGCCTGTTCACCCCGATTCGCGAACTGTTCTCCGGCACCCAGGAAGCGCGCTCACGCGGCTACAAGCCCGGCCGGTTCTCGTTCAACGTCAAGGGCGGTCGCTGCGAGGCCTGCCAGGGCGATGGCCTGATCCGGGTCGAGATGCATTTCCTGCCCGACATCTTCGTGCCCTGCGACGTCTGTCATGGCAAACGCTACAACCGGGAAACCCTGACGGTCACGTACAAAGGCAAGAACATCCACGAAGTTCTGCAGATGACGGTCGAGGACGCCCTGGAATTCTTTGCCCCCGTGCCGGCCGTCGCCCGCAAGCTGCAGACCATGATGGACGTGGGCTTGAGCTACATCCAGCTGGGCCAGAGCGCAACCACGCTGTCCGGTGGCGAGGCCCAGCGCATCAAGCTGTCGCGCGAGTTGTCCAAACGCGATACCGGCAACACGCTCTACATTCTCGATGAGCCGACGACCGGCCTCCACTTCCACGACATCAAGCACCTGCTGGCCGTCCTCCACCGCTTGCGTGACGAGGGCAACACGGTGGTGGTGATCGAGCACAACCTGGATGTCATCAAGACCGCCGACTGGATCATCGATCTCGGACCCGAGGGCGGCGACGGCGGCGGCCGGATCATCGCCAGCGGCACCCCGGAAGACGTCGCCCGCACCCCAGGCTCCTGGACCGGCCAGTACCTGGCACCCATCCTCGGCATCGATAACAAGTCAGCCACGAAGAAAACCGTCAACAAGAAAGCCACGAAGAAGAAAGTCGCAAAGAAGAAGGCCGTGAAGAAGAAAGTGAACAAAAAGCTCGGCACACGCAAAGCCTGATACCGGGCAGGTTCAGTCCCGCCGGTAACGCCTCATGTAGAACTGCAGGGCAATCCAGTCGTACAGAAAATGGACGACGATGGGAATCAGCAGGTTGCCGGTCCACAGGTACAGCAGGCCGAGGTAGAAGCCGGCCAGGGTGGCGATGATGAAGTAGGCGCGGGTCATGGCATGCACCAGACCAAACAGCAGTGAGGCGATGACCAGCGCGCCCCAGGGGCCGACAAGGCCGGCCAGACCGCCCTGAACCACGCCCCGGAACAGCAGCTCTTCGCCGATACCAGCAGCCAGAGCGACCAGCGCCAGCCCCCACCACGGCGCGTCGCCGAACCAGGGCACCAGAACCCGTCGAACGAAATCTTCCAATTCACTGAGCCAGTGCCAGCCGGTCAGGCGCAGCAAAAGCAGGGACAGAACCATCGGCACCGTGGCGGCAAGCCCAAGCAGCCACGCCGTTGCAGTCCATTCGAATTCCAGCCACGGCGCCAGGCCGAACAGCAGCGCCAGCACAATCGCCAGCACCCCCAGACCCGCTTCCAGCAAAATGATTTTGACCAACGTAGACTTCAAGCCGTTTCCTTTTCCCGCCTCCCCTCTCCGAACCCGCTGTCGCGAAAGGAAAAAAGAAATTTCACCACAGAGGCACGGAGGTCATTCATTTTTTCCTTTCACCTTTCACCTTTCACCTTTCACCTTTCACCTTTTACCCGCCTCCCGTCTCCCGCCTTTCCTTCCCCCGCGTTTCCGGCTATCCTGCACATCCTTCCAACCCGCGCGCCTGGCCATGTCCGATTTCCGCATTCAACTCGTCGTTCGTTGGGGCGATCTTGACGCCTTCAACCATGTCAGCAATGTGACCTATCTGAGATACCTGGAAGAATGCCGTGCACAATGGATGGAACATGTCCCGAGTCATTGGCAGGGCGCCGAAAGCGGCCCTGTTGTTGCCAATATCAACATCAATTTCAGAAAGGCCATCCTGTGGCCGGCGGCGATTGAAGTCTCTCTGAAACCACTCTCCCCCGGTCGTTCCAGCATCAAGCTCGAACATGAAATCAGGGCCGTGGACCGTCACGGGAAACAGGGCGACCTGCATGCCGACGCGACCACGACCCTGGTCTGGATCGACAAGAAAAGCGGCGAACCCGTCCCCTTGCCTGTCAGTATCCGTGAACTCGCGAGTCGCTGACTGCCCTCGCCGATCACTCGATATAGTTCAGGCCGACCCTTGCAATGCCCGCATCCACGATATTGATCCAGCGCACCTCGGCCTGAACCACACCCAGGCGCGCGACCTTGACCGCGCAGCGATCTCCGGGCTTCAGCCGCTGGTGAACCTGGCGCTCCAGAACCACCAGACCACAGCCGGCACGGGATTCTTCCATGACCAGTGCCGAGATCTCCGGGCGAAAGCTGGCGTCATCCACGGCGTCCTCAGTACACTGGATCAGGGCCATTTCCCACTCATCAGGGGGAAAACGCAAATGTCGACGCTTGTTGACCGCTGGCTTGGTCATGATGAACCCTCCTTTATCATTGCTGCGGACGAATGCCGCAAACTTCCCCCAGCATATAAGACTTGGCGGACCCAGGCAATTTACTACTTCTTCTTCAGTCGCGCCACCAGCGTCTGCAAGGTGGCCTGAGTCGGCTCGGCGAACCAGCCCTTGACGAACGAATCGGTATCGAGATTGGCCATGTCGTCGAACAATCCGGCCAGATCAGCCCGGCACAGGTGGCGCGTGGCCTCCATGGCATGAGTTGGCAGGGCAAGATGTCGTCGGCACCAGGCCAGTGCTTCGCCAACAACCTCGTCCGGTGGCGCCAGTTCATCGACCAGGCCAATGGCGAGGGCATCTTCAGCAGGGATCATCTGGCCGGCCACCAGGTGGCGCTCGGCGGCGTAAACGCCGATCAGCCGGGTCAGTGCCTGATGAATGACCGGAGGGACCACCAGGCCGACCTGCACTTCGTTCAGGCCCAATTGAAAATCCCCCTGGGCCTGGACGCGATAATCGCAGAACAGGGCGATCACCGTGCCGCCAGCAGGGCTATGGCCCGTCAGAGCGGCGACGACAGGAATCGGCGAGCGCGCCACACGTGCCAGCAGGGCAAAAAACGAAGCCCAGAATTCACGCATGCCCGATTCGTCCAGGGTCAACAGCTCGGGAATGTCCAACCCTGCAGAGAACAGACCAGGGCGCCCCGAAAGCACCAGCGCACGGGCACCGTCGTCCAGGGCCTGGCCCATTGCCTGATCAAGATCGCGAACAAGCTCCGGATTCAAGGCATTCACCGGCGGTCGGTTCAGGCGTAGTTCGATGATGTCGTCTGGATGGGTGAATTGTTCGATCATGTCGGGTGGGTATCCTGCTCCGGGAATAACCGGCTATGGCGACGAGAATGGCGATGCGTTTGGCAAGCCTACTATAACTTCTCAGGAACGGATGCGGGATAATGGGGGTTGGAACGTACTGGATGCCACTTGAAAATGCTCTACCAGAAAACCCTGGCAGTCCTGGTACTTGCCACCCTGAGCCTGGCGCTGGCAGCAGCAGATGCGCTGGAAATTCGCGATGCCTGGTCGCCGGAAGCACCGCCGGCCCGGGCGATGGCCGGTTTCATGACGCTGCACAATCCAGGCTCGGAAACGGTTGTGATCAAGGCAGCCGAAAGCGATCAGTTCGGCCGGGTGGAAATTCATTCCATGACCATGGATGACGGCGTCATGCGAATGCGTCAACTCGATGGACTGCCGATACCGCCTGGCGCAACCATCCGGCTCGAATCCGGCGGCATACACCTCATGCTGATCAGGCCGCTGGGCCATTTCACGCGCGGGGACGAGATCGAGATCAGCTTGATTACTGAAGACGATGAACGGCTGGAACTGATCTCTACGGTGCGTCCGCGCCAACCCTGAGCGAGCAACACGCTGTAACGGCGTTCACTTATGATGAATGCTTGACGTCAGGGAAATGCTTTGATGTTTGCCACCGAGCCGATGACAACCGCACTGCTGATGACGGCCTTTGGCCTGTTGTTGCTGTTCAGCGTCTTGTTCAGCCGCCCTTCGGAACGGATCGGCATCCCGGTGGTGCTGGTTTTCCTGCTCATCGGGCTGATCGTTGGCTCCTCCCTGCCCGAGCATTTTGTCAACTTTGACCTGGCCTTCCGGATCGGCACTTTCGGGCTGGTTCTGATTCTGTTCGATGGCGGCCTGAACACGCCCTTCAAACAGGTTCGCCAATACCTGGCGCCAGCATCAATTCTGGCGACCCTGGGCGTCGTCGGAACAGCGCTGATCGTCGCCCTGGTTGCTTACCTGCTTGGCTTGGGCTGGCTCGAAGCCATGCTGGTCGGAGCCATTGTTTCGTCCACCGACGCGGCAGCCGTGTTTTCATCGCTTCGTGGTTCCGGCGTTCAACTGCGGCGGCGTGTCGGTGCCACGCTGGAACTGGAATCCGGCCTGAACGATCCCATGGCGGTCATTCTGACAATCACGCTTGCCACCCTGCTGGTCAGCGGCCAGAACTTTTCGCTTTTGCCCTTTCTTGGAACCGTGGCTCTGCAGCTGACAGTCGGACTCGGGGCCGGCCTGCTGATCGGCTGGCTGGGCACGCAGTTGCTGGATCGCATTCGAGTTCCCGCCGCGGGCCTGTATCCGGCGTTGACCCTGGCGTTGGCTTTTCTGGCCTTCGGATTGCCTACCCTGTTTCTTGGATCAGGCTTTCTGGCGGTCTACATCGCCGCCCTGATGCTGGGCAACCAGCGACTGCCCTACCGGTCCGGAATCCTCAGGGTGCATGACGCCATGGCCTGGCTGGCGCAGATTTCCATGTTCCTGGTGCTGGGCCTGCTGGCCGTCCCGGAACTGCTGGCAGCGGCGGGATGGCGTGGACTGGCGCTGGCCTTCACTCTGGCTTTCATCGCCCGGCCCGTCATGGTCATGTTGTGCCTGCTGCCGTTTCGCTATAGCGGAGCAGAATCCGGGTTTGTTTCCTGGGTGGGCCTGCGCGGCGCCGTGCCAATCCTGCTGGCAACCTACCCGGTCCTGGCCGGCATCGATGGCGCCTACGAATTGTTCCACCTGGTGTTTTTCGTAGTCGTCGTCAATGCCCTGATCCCCGGGGCCACCGTGCGCTGGGCTGTGCAACTGTTCAATGTCGAACGGGCCGGCCTGGACAGGCCCTCACCGGTTCTCGAGATCAATGCGATCGATTCGTTGCCGGTACAGATCATCTCCTTCAGGCTCGACCCGGCAGCCATGGTGACCGGCAACCGGGCCGGCGCCCTGCCCTTGCCCA
>JBLRWT010000044.1:0-9230 GCA_047921095.1 Wenzhouxiangella sp.
CTCTACGCCGATCCAGACTTGAAGGCAAGGAGCCGGGCCATCCTGGAAAGTACAAGAAACCGGTACGATCGCATGCTGGTGTCGATGCGTCACGCCGAGCGATCAATGCAGCCGGTGCTCAGCGTGTTCCAGGACCAGGTTCTGTTCCTGAAACACAATCTCAATTCACTGGCCGTCGCGGCGGTCAGGGAAGAGTTGACAGAGATCGAACGCGCCACCCAGCAGTTGATCGAGGCCATGAACGAATCCATTCAGCAAGCCAACCAATTCATCGACTCGCTGGACTGACCCGAAATACCGATGACCATGGACAGACAGAATTTCGCCTCCGGCGCACGCTGGGAGCCGATGGCCGGGTATTCGCGTGCGGTGAGGGTTGGATCCTATGTGCACGTCTCGGGAACGACAGCGATCGTGGACGATGTGGTCGTCGGGAGCGGCGATGCTTACCTCCAGACCGTACAGACTTTGAAGAACATCGAACTCGCCCTGCACCAGGCCGGAGCGGCAATGGCCCAGGTTGTTCGCACGCGTATGTATGTCGTGGATATCAGCCAGTGGGAAGCGGTCGCTCGGGCGCACGGAGAGTTTTTTGGCGAGATCCTCCCGGCCACCAGCATGGTAGAAGTCCGTGCCCTGATCAGTCCGGAGATGCTGATTGAAATCGAAGCCGATGCTTATATCGGATAGGTGCTTGAGTTAGACGGAACCGGCACCGACAGATGGTGCGAATGAGGATTGTTTTCCCTTGTTTTCCCTCTCCCGTCTCCCCTCTACCCCTCTTCCCGGCAAGCGGCGCCGCCGCGTGCCTCACCTCCCAACGCCGCAATCGTCTTCCGCGTGGCCGATTCCATGCTCTCCCCCTGGGCGAGGAGGTCGCCGCCGACGAGGATGGCGCAATCAGGGCCAATGGTTCGGGCTATTTCGGGGGCCTGGGCAAGGCTCTTCCCGCCGCCGGTGCAGGGCAGGGTGGCCTTGAGATTTCCCAGCGGATCGACCAGGGCACGACAGATGGCCGACTCGTCATCGCCATGACTGGAACTGATTCGGCCCCCGGAGCCCGGAAAGATGCTGATATCCGCGCCGGCCAGACGAACCAGTGTGCCCAGCATGACCGAGGTGGAAATGCCGCGATCAGTGGGCTCGGTAAAAACGCCGGCCATGGCTGGATGGGCCAGCCACATCAGGCCATGACGACTGGCAGCGCTGGATGCGGTCTCCAGGCCCATGACCCAGGTACACATGACAACGCCTGACAGGCCACAATCGGCGACCAGTTCCAACTGACGTTCAAGATGCGCCCCGCTGCCGGCGACATGAGGCAGGTAAAGGCACTTTCGTCCCGTTGATTGGGCAGCTTTATCAATAGCTTCAGAGCATAAGTTGATGCGAGTTCTGAACTGTGTAATGTCGCATTCGACCAGGTTCTGGTCGTCCTTGAGCAGGTCGCCGCCACCGCGGGCGAAGCGCAGGGCCTGATCGGCAAGGACTTCCGGCGCGCTGCCCCGCGGCTTGAGTACGGTCATCAGCAGGGCGCGATCGAATGCGTCAACCTGGGCGCGTATGCCCTTGATGCCGGCACGAGGGCCAGGCAGCTTGCTCAGCAGGCTGTCGGGCAGGCTGAGGCCAGTCAGCCGGATGCGGGGGTAAAAGGACACATTGCCATAGGCCAGGTGCAGCAACTGGCCAACCTGGCCGCTGGCAAGTTCGACCGGGTAGCCTATGGTCAATTCATGCCGGTCATCGTCGAGCTGGTTCACCGAGATGACGCGACCCAGGTAGCGCTCGGCGATCGCGTCCGGGATCAGCTCGCGAAGCAATTCGAGACTCTGTTCGCGCGCGATGTTTTCAGCCAGGATGGCCGGGTCACGATCCGGGCAGGTTGCCAGGTAAGTCGCTTGTATCAAATCCATGGGGCGCCTCCAGAATGCCGGCGCCCACAATAACCGCTTTTCTCAGGAAGTTGCCAAGGGTTCTACTTTTCGAAAAGAAAGATGCCCCAGGCCAGGTCGCCGCGCTTGCCGCCATCGACCCAGTTCTGGAGGCCGGTCTGCATGCGCTCGATATATTCGTCACTGACGCCGTGAGCGCGCAGGTCATCCGCATTGTTGATCAGTTCCTGGCGCACTCTTGCATAATGCCGCGGCAGTTGCTCGCTGTGATCCTCGAACTTACCTGCTTTCAGACCCAGTTCGCCGAGGACCTTGCGGTAAAAACCGGGTGATCCCAGCGAGTCGAGATGAATCCGGTCGTAGATCGCTTGCAGTCGTTCGGGCCTTGCCTGGTCGGACTGCATCGGATCGGTGAAGATCAGCCGGCCCCCAGGCTTGAGTACGCGCGCAGCCTCGGCGCAGACGCGGGCACGGTCCTCCGAATGCAGGATGGCATCCTGGGACCAGACCACGTCGAATTCATCGGCATCGAAGGGCAGGTTGGTGAAGTCGCCATCGACAACCCTGATCAGTCCGTCCAGGCCCTGATCGCGGTTCATCTGTCGGTTGCGCTCGTTTTCGACCTCGCTCAGGTTGAGTGCAACGCACTGGCAACCAAAGCGCTTGGCCAGGTAGCGCATGGAGCCGCCATAGCCAGCGCCGAGATCGAGAACGCGCTGGTCTGCTTTGAGTTCGCCCAAAAGCTCGGTCATGTGAGCGACCGTGCGGCGACTGGCGTCGGCGATTGATTCGTCATCGGACTGGTACAGGCCGATATGAATATCCTCACCGCCCCAGACATGGAAGTAAAAGTTGTCGGCGTCTTCGCTGTTGTAATAGTCGCGTGCCGTCGCGACGACATCCGAGTAAGAAGTGCTGGCGGTCATGCGGCCCCCTTCTGACGTTGGGGATCCGAGGATTCTGCAGCCAGTTCGGAGTCGTTCATGTAGCTTTTTTCAGCGACATGGACGTAGAAGTCGGCTTCCTTGTCGGCGGACGCGATAGTGTCCTGTTCGAAATCGGAGTAGGTGGTGATCTTCTGAAAACCGACTTCACGCATCAGGCGGCGGGTGTAGTCCCGTCGCAACGGGTACATGTTGAGGTGATAAACCGATTCATCAGGGAAGGTGTAGCGGAATCGGGCCAGACCGTCATCAACATGCTCCGGTTCGGCGCTGACCTGCTTGCCGCAGTAGTAGTACTTGTGCTGCGAGGAAAAGCCGGAATCGAGGATGGCGTCGTAATTGCGTTGGTCGAGGATCAGGCAGCCGTCGTGACGCAGGGTGGCGTAGAACTCGGCCAGTGCCTTGCGGCGATCGTTCTCGCTGAACAGATGGGTGAACGAGTTGCCCAGGCAGATGACCGCATCGTAAGTGGCGTGAACATCCCGGTTCAGCCAGCGCCAGTCGGCCTGAATGGTGCGCAGTACGTGGTCTCGATTGCGTCCGTTCTGGAAAGCCTTGGCCAGCATCTCGGCCGAGCCATCGACGCTGCAGACCTCAAAACCCGCTTCCAGAAGGCGCACCGAGTGGAAGCCGGTTCCGGTTGCCACGTCGAGAATGCGCTTGGCGCCGCGCTCCTTGAGCAGGCGAATGAAGAAATCGCCTTCGCTCTTGTAGCGCGCATCCCAGTCAATCAGTTCGTCCCACTTGTCGACGAAGCGATGGACGTATTCCTTCTGGTAATGATTTGTATCCCGGACCCTGACTGGATCGGTCCCGAAATCCTGTTTTTCTGGTTCCATGACAGTCCTGATAGCAAAACCCCGCTTGATATCCGTTGTTGAGAAAAGGTCTCCTGTAGACATAAAAATAATGCCTGCAGAGTTCGAGTCAATGCTTTTTCACAGCAAGGCCACATGACCCGCGTCAGGCGGAGCAACCTCACTGCTAAAGACATAGACTAACGCAGGGACGAATTGGTTGCAGGTCAATGGCCCAATTGAGGTGAATCCGGCTGAATGTGTCCGATCCCGAACCTAAAACCCGGCGGAGGGCATCGCGGTCAACGGTACAATGGGCCAAACAACCATCAACTTTGGACTGGAATCTGGACATGACGGGCAAGAAGCGCATTCTGACGGGCATCACGACCAGCGGTACGCCGCATCTCGGCAATTACGTCGGGGCGATCAAGCCGGCCATTGGCGCCAGTCGCGACATCAAGCTCGATACGTTCTACTTTCTGGCCGATTACCATGCCCTGGTCAAGTGCGAGGAACCGGAGCGGGTTCAGCGCTCGACCCTCGAGATCGCGGCGACCTGGCTTGCCCTGGGGCTGGACACCAGCCGATCGGTGTTCTATCGCCAGTCCGACATCCCGGAAATTCCCGAGCTGACCTGGCTGCTGACCTGCGTGACCGCCAAGGGTTTGATGAACCGGGCCCATGCATACAAGGCTTGCGTCGACGAAAACCGCGAAGCCGGCGAGGATCCGGACCACGGCATTACCATGGGTCTGTTTTCCTATCCGGTCCTGATGGCGGCCGATATCCTGATGTTCAACGCGAATCGGGTGCCGGTGGGCAAGGACCAGATCCAGCATCTCGAAATGGCACGCGACATTGCCCAGCGGTTCAACCATCGCTACGGCGAGCACTTCGTTCTGCCCGAGGCCGAGACGGACGAACACGTCGCTACCCTGCCGGGAACGGATGGCCGCAAGATGTCCAAGAGCTACGACAACACCATTCCACTATGGCTGCCGGAGAAGAAGCTGCGCAAGGCGATCATGAAGATCAAGACCAACTCCCAGGAGCCGGGTGAGCCCAAGGATCCGGACCAGGCGGCGGTCTATTCGGTTTACGCCGCTTTTGCCAGTGCGAAGCAGCGAGCCGACATGCGCGCAGCCTTTGCCGACGGTATCGCCTGGGGCGAGGTGAAGCAGGCCCTGTTCGAGCTGGTCAATGGCGAGCTGGAATCGCCGCGCGAGCGCTACGAGGCCTTGATCAACGATCCGGTCAAGGTCGAGCGCGAACTGAAGCGCGGAGCCGAGCGTGCCCGAGAATTGAGTCGCCCGTTCATCGACCGTCTGCGCCATGCGGTCGGTATCCGCCGCGTGGGATGAGCGACCGACTCCCACAATGGCAGCCGCCGACGGCTGGCGTGGCCGGCGGCGGGGCCTATCCGGTGCGCCACGTCTGGTGCGTCGGGCGAAATTATGCCGAGCACGCGCGCGAGATGGGCGCCAACCCGGACAGCGATCCGATCTTTTTCAGCAAGCCGGCCCAGGCGGTCGTCAATCTCCCCCGCCTGACCTGGCCGGCGCGAACACAGGATCTGCATCACGAGGTCGAGCTGGTGGTATTTCTGGCCGACGGTGGCCGTGATGTGCCCGCATCGGAGTGGCTGGACAAGGTTTTCGGCTATGCGGTGGGCGTAGACCTGACCCGTCGCGACGTCCAGGCGAGCCTGAAGAAAGCCGGCCATCCATGGGAAGTCGCCAAGGGTTTTGACCACTCGGCGCCGGTCGGTGCGATTGTGACCGCCGACCGCTGGCAACCGGCTGCTGACCACGCCATCGAGCTGCAGGTCAACGGCATGGTTCGTCAGCAGGCCAGCCTGGGCCAGATGATCTGGTCGGTTCCCGAATTGCTGGAGCAACTATCCAGGCAGCTCACCTTGAATGCCGGTGACGTCATTTTTACCGGGACCCCGGCAGGCGTCGCTGGCCTGCAGCCCGATGATCGTGTTCTGGCCCGAATCCATGGCTTGCCAACGCTGGAATTTGCACTCCAGTCAGTCTGATACTTATGCAACTTCCGGTCATGGCCACGGTGTTCCTCGGCGGTGCGCTGGGAGCGGTTCTGCGCTTGGCGATTTCGCGCTGGATGCTTCGGAAAAAAAGAAAAGACTGAACCACAGAGAGCACAGAGGACACAGAGAAAACGAGAGAACAGATTTTTACTCTGTGAACTCTGTGTCCTCTGTGGTTAAGGCTTTTGAATCTTGTTAATCGGCGTAACCTGGCCCGGTCACATCAACTGTTGAACCATCCTGAAGCCGGCAATCCAGGTGCCGGCGGCCGAGCCGAGGTTGGACAGGAAAAAGACGACGAAGACGTGTGAGACGCGGTTCTTGAACCAGCCGGAGATTTTCACGACGTCGTCGCGCAAGGTTTCGAAATCACCCACGCGCGGTTTGCGCAGCCAGGCTTCGACGGCGCCGGTGACCATGCCGGCGCCAATGGTCGGGTTCAGCGAGGTCAGGGGCGCTGCGACCAGGGCGGTGAGGATTGTCAGTGGATGGGCACGCGCGAGCAGCGCGCCCAGCGCCGACAAGGTGCCATTGATCACCACCCAGGTGGCCACCAGCGACCAGCCCAGTTCGGGTGAGCGCGAAAAGCCGATGGCAAAGCCGGTGACGACCGCGACCAGGATTACCCACGGAACTGCCTTGAATATCTTCGATGCCGGTGGCTGCTGATTGAGTTCGTCCACGGTGGCGGCAGGATCATCCTGGCCCTGGAGGGCACGCGCGGTGCCGGGCAGATGGCCGGCGCCGAGCACGGCCAATACCTTGCGTCCGGACTGATCGGCGTTTTCCTGGCGCAGGCGCGCGGCCATGAATCGATCGCGCTCGGCAATCAGGGCGTGGTAGAGCTCCGGCGCGTTTGCCGAGAATTCGCTGAAGGTCTCGGTCATGATGTCGCCCTGCTTGAGCCGTTCGATGTCCTCTTCCGAGATTTCCTCCCGGCTGAACATGGACAGGATGAGCCCATTGATCATCATCCAGCGCTTCCAAAGAGACAGTCCAGCAGTGGCGCGTCGCAGGCTGACGCCAATCTCACGGTCGATGATCTGAACCGGCAGGTTGGCCGCCTCGGCCGCCTTGATCGCGGTCTTCATTTCCGAGCCGGGTTCAATGCCCAGCTGATCGGCAATGCGCCGCTGGTAGGCGCCCAGCGCCAATGACGCCATCATCATGCCGCCCTTGCCCTGGCGCAGGATGGAAAAAATGTTCAGATCGCGCCAATTATCCGGTTCCGTCATTGCCTTCAGGCGCGAATCACACAATTCGATGGCGACCGCGTCGTAGTGTCCACTCTCGAGCAGGCGCCGAACGGCCTCCGCGCTGGCATGGGAGACGTGGGCCGTACCCAGCAGGGCATAGTCGACGCCATCACGCTCGACATGCTCGACAGGTTCGTCGGCGAATAGATCGTTCTGTTCGGGGGTCATGGTGAGACCTGGTCAGTAGCAGGGCGCAAGTGTACCGAAAAACTGGCCCCGGGGAGTGGTTGTACCTGAGGGCGATGGTAGGCGTATGCTGCGGAACCAAGACATGATTACTTGATCGAAATCTCTATAACGCAGAGACCTCTAATACCATGTCCATCACCTTGCCGCCCGAGCTGCTGATCGATGCGCAGCCGGATACGACCACCTGTGGCCCGACCTGCCTGCACGCCCTATACAGGCATTACGGACATGAAATCAAGCTGAGCCAGCTGATTGATGAAATTCAGCGCCTCGACCACGGTGGCACGCTGGATGTTTTCCTCGCCGACCACGCGCTCGGGCTGGGGTTTTCGGCCCGGATCTACACCTACAATCTGGAGGTGTTCGATCCGACCTGGTTTGCTGATCCGCTCATTGATCTGTCCGACAAGCTGCGACAGCAGGCTGAGTTCAAACAGCGTCCCCGGCTGTCCAGGGCCACCAACGGCTACCTGGAATTTCTGGCTGCCGGCGGCCAGTTGCGTTTTATCGATCTCAATCGCGCCCTGCTGCGGAAACTGCTGGCTCGTGGCGAGCCGATCCTGACCGGTCTGAGCGCGACCTATCTTTACCGCTCGGCGCGCGAATGGGGGCCGGACGACGCCGATGACGACGTGCGCGGCGAGCCGGTTGGCCACTTCGTGCTGCTGACCGGCTACGTTCCGGAAACCAGTGAGATCCTGATTGCCGACCCGCTGCATCCGAATCCGCAGGGCAGTCAGAACTATCCCATTCATATTGACCGGGTGATCGGCGCCATTTTACTGGGCGCCCTGACCTATGACGCCAACCTGCTGGTGATCCGCCCATGCGCCAGTTGATTGTCGTCAGCCGGCTAGAGGACTGGCCGCTTGAAATCAACGGGGTCGAAAAACTCACAGCCCGCGACTACCTGACCGACCCGGCCTATTCCGAACTCAAATCGGCCCGCGTCTACAACCTGTGCCGCAGCTATCGCTACCAGGCCAACGGTTACTATGTCTCGCTGCTCGCCGCGGCGCGTGGGCACAAGCCACTGCCGTCCATTTCCACCATTCAGGATTTCAAGTCGCAGAACTTGATCAGGTTGTCATCGGCTGACCTGGGCCGTTTGATTGGCTCCAGCCTGAAGCCGCTGCAGTCGGATCGCTTTACCCTCAGTCTCTATTTCGGACGCAACCTGGCGCAGCGTTACGAGCGGCTGGCACGGGCCCTGTTCAACCTGTTTCCGGCGCCGCTGCTGCGGGCGGAGTTCGAGCGGGTGGCCGAGGGCTGGGTGCTCAAGCGCCTGGGCACGATTGCCTTTGGTGATATTCCAGAGACCCATCTGAACTTTGTCAGTGAAGCGGCGCAGTTGTATTTTTCAGGAAAACGGCCGCGTCGAACGACACGCAAGAACAGTCGCTTCGACATGGCCATCCTGCTCAATGCGGACGAAAGCGACCCGCCATCGGATGAAAAGGCCATCCGCAACTTCGAGCGTGCCGGTGAGGAACTGGGGTTCAATATCGAGCGAATTGGCCCCGATGAAATCGGTCGCCTGGCCGAGTTCGATGCCCTGTTCATCCGCGAGACAACGGCGGTCAATCACCACACCTTCCGTTTCGCCCGCCGCGCGGCAGCCGAAGGCCTGGTGGTGATCGACGATCCGGATTCGATTCTCAAGTGCACCAACAAGGTCTACCTGGCCGAGCTGCTGCAGCGTAATAACGTCGCAGCGCCGAAGACCATGCTGGTTCACCGCGACAACGCCCACGAGATCGAACAGCAACTGGGCTTGCCGGTGGTACTCAAGCAGCCTGACAGCGCTTTTTCCCTGGGTGTGGTCAAGGTCCACGAGCCCGGTGAATTGCGCGAGGCGGTCGCCCGCCTGCTGAAGAACTCCGACCTGGTCGTCGCCCAGGAATATCTGCCGACGGCATTTGACTGGCGGGTTGGCCTGATCGATGGCAGGCCGTTGTATGTCTGCCGCTATCACATGGCCCGCGGCCACTGGCAGATCATTCACCGCGAAGGTGAGGCCAAGCACCAGGGCAACGCCGACACCATGAGCATCGGCGAGGCGCCGGAGGCCGTCATTCAGACCGCGGTCCGGGCTGCCG
>JBLRWT010000045.1:0-9187 GCA_047921095.1 Wenzhouxiangella sp.
CGATACCCTCGGCACCAATGCTGGTGCTGACGATGGCCTTGCCCAGCGCCATCGCTTCGAGAATCTTCAGCCGTGTTCCGCTGCCCACCCGCAACGGCACGATATACACGGCAGCGCGCTGTATCAGCGGTCTCGGGTCGTCGACAAAGCCACAAAATTCGACCTGATCGGCCAGTCCGTCTGGTGCTCTGACGCTGCCGTTATGTCCGATGACCTGCAGCTTCAAGTCCGGTCGCGGGGCCATGCGCGGCAGGACATCACGCATGAAAAACCGGACGCCATCACGATTGGGGAACCAGCCCATCTGGCCGACGAAGATCATCGAGCCAGGCCGCTCTTTTGCTGGCGGTCCGGGCTGGAACCGCTCGAGATCGACCCCATTGGGGATCACCGTGAACGTCGCGGCGGGTGAAAGCTCGGCCAGTCGCTGCTGATCGACCGGCGAGCAGGTCAGCACCCGATCTGCCCGGTTGCAGGCATGCTGCTCGAATTTCTCCAGGCCCCTTGCCTGCAGCCGCCGCAACCAGCGCCGCGTTCTGCCTTGCTCGACCCTGGCACGGTCCATGGCCAGCCGGCTTTCCACGTTGTGCTCGTTCAGTACCACCGGCGTCGCAGCAGGCACACGGTCGATCAGGCCGGCTACGGCCAGAATGTCCAGGTGGACCAGGTCCGCCCGCTTGACGAGTCGGTCGAATGCGCGTCGCAATGCCGGCGGGGTGTAGCGCAGGTCAAGCAGTGGACGCCTGCTCAGCAGGTAACGCAGGCCGAGCATGGCCAACTGATCCGGGCGTGCCAGTTTCGGCAGATCGACAAGGTGCAATCCGCTCAGTCTATCTGTGAGTTCCGGCGCAGGATCAACCGGGTCTTCCGGCCGCCGCAGACTGAGCAAGGTGACTTCGTGCGCCGAGCATGCGGCGCGCAACAAGTGCCAGGCCCGAAGCTGGTGACCCTCGACCGGCGGGTACGGCAACCGGCTGGTTACAAACAAGACTCTGGCCATTACCGAAGACTGGGGACGAGTTCGGCATGGCGCAATTGCAAACCACGCAAGGCCAGACCGATGTAAAGCCAGAAGTGCGCGATCATCGGGTAGTAGGTAAAGCGGTCGCCGAAGATATTGCCGATCAACAGCGCAACGAACGCGCCCAGCAAGCCCAGCGTCAGCCCGGCGTACCAACTGTCGGGAGGAGCTTCGCGGTAACCTCGGATGATCAGTCGGCCCAGGCTCCATAGCAGGCCGATCAACACCACTGCACCAACGATGCCCTTTTCCACCAGTTCGCGCAAAAAGAAATTATGGACATCCATTTCCGCCGGGTTGAACTCTGGGTGATGAAACGTGTGATAGCCAATGCCCATCACCGGGCGCTTCGACCACTCGTGGACGGCGGTGCTCCAGAATTCGAACCGGTCCTCGGTACTCTGATCGCGCTCGCCTTCCTCGATGGTGATGGTTTCGAAACGCTCGACCACCGCCGGCGGCAACAGAACCGGCAGGATCAAGGCGATCAGAAACACTGGCACAATCAATCGGAAGCGCGTCCGGGGCACCAGGATGATGATTGCCGCGCCGATCAGGATGGCGACATAGGCTGTTCGTGAATAACTGAGTATGACCCCGGTAGCCGCCACTGCTGCGGCCACGGCAAAAAACGCCCGCCACTGCCACTTCACGCGCGCGCAAAAGGTCAGGCCCAGGGCCACCAGGGAGGCGGTGACGAAAAACGCCGCCATTTCGTTGGCTCCCAGCTCCACGAAGGTGGCATTGATGCGCAGATCATGCGTGTAGGTCGTTGCATCAATCGCCATGTTCTGTTCGCGCAGCACGAAGAACATATAGGGCAGCGGCAGCAACGTCAGAACATATAGCCGCCGCAACTCGGCCCAGTTGCTCACGCTCATCTGCGCCAGAAAAACGATGGACATGGCAATCAGCTGGTCCTTGAGCATGTTCGGATGACGGCCGGCATCCTCCACCGCATTCAAGCCGTTCAGCAGGGCGATGAAAGCGACGCCCATGAAGGCCCATACCCAGCCGTTGACGCCACTGCCGCGCACCAGGCCGTTGCCGCAGCGCATGGCCATGTACAACGCTGCAATGAAGAGCATATTGATGGCATTGAGTCCAGCACCGAAATTCGGCAGTTCCTCGAGGTAGATGTTCTGCAAGGGAATCAGGACCACCAGCAGATATAGCGGCCAGTTATGCTGAGGTCGGGCGATCTGCCTGATCGCAACCGGGCTGGTTGGCGCCGTGGTCGTGTTCATGCCAGGATTGCTTCGCGGTAGATGCCGGTATAGCGAGTCGCCATGCGAGCGCCGGAATACAGGTCGTTCACCCGGTCACGGGCAGCATGAACCGGTTGTTGTCGCGGTTCCAGGCTCATCAGGGCATCGACCAGCGCTTCCCGGTTGCCGGCCGGCACGGTGCTGCAGCCCGGAATGCCTTCCAGCAAATCCGGTATCGCACCCACCGCCGAGGCGATCACCGGGCAACCACAAGCCAGGGCTTCGAGAACCGACAGTGGCATGCCTTCCCGCAGCGAAGGCAGAACGAAGGCATCGAGCTGCGGGTACCAGGTTTCCAGTCCACGCTGATTTCCCGGCAAGCTGACCTGGTCAGTCAGATCGAGCTGGTCGACCAGGGACTGGAGTTCACCGTGCAGCGGTCCTTCACCGACAATCGTCAGATCGATCAGGCGACCGCGACTGCGGCACTCGGCAATGGCGCCAATCAGCAGGCCGAGGTTCTTCTCCGGCGACAACCGGGCAGCCGTACCCAGTTGCAAGCGGTTGTCATGCCGAATGTCATGACAATCGTCCTGACGTGAACGATCAGGTGTTGTTGTCGGCTGAAAGCGGTCAGTATCGATACCGTTGTCGACGCGGCGAATTGCATCAGGCTCCAGCCCGATTTCCAGCAAGCGCTCGGCGATGGCCGGCGAGACCGCGCACACGCGCTGAAAATGATGCAGCATGCGCGCTTCCAGCCAGTGATACAGACGCAATCGTCGACTGTCGTTGAGCCAGCCATGCAGCGTGGCGATACGGACCACGGGCAGGCCGGCCGAAGCCAGCCCACCATAAATTATGGACTTGTAGTCATGGCAGTGGAGTATGACGCGGGTACCGTAGCCGGCTTCACGCAAGCGGCGGCGTATGGCAACGATACAGCGGGGATCGATCGGGCCGTGGCAGCGCAGCAATTCAGCCGGCAAATGCCGGGATCTGGCCTCGGCATACAAGGGCGGTTCCGGCCTGCCCGGCGCGCTGAACACCAGCAGGCGGGTATCGTCATACCGTTCAACCTGCTGTCTGCACAGTTCCAGCAAGACCTGTTCGGCCCCATACAGCCCATTGATGGAACGCAGGTGAGTGATCGCCAACTTCATGTCAGCGCGCCACCGCTTGCCGGTCCTGGTACAAGTTCGTAAAGGCACGGACCATGGCCTCCACGGAAAACTTCTCCTCGGCCCGCAACCGCGCCTGGCGTCCCATTTCCCGCCCCTTGTCAGGCTGGGCCAGCAAGTCCGACATGGCACTCGCCAAAGCCTCGGGCGCAAAAGGTGGCACCAGGTAACCGGTCTCTCCGGGATCGACCAGTTCCGGGTTGCCGCCAACCTCGGTGGCAATGGTGGGCAGTCCGCAGGCCATGGCCTCGAGGATGGCGTTGGACATGCCCTCGGTGCTGGATGTCAATACAAAGGCATCCAGCAAGGGCAGCAGTTCGTGCATCTGCTGGCCCTGGTCAAACAGCCTCACCTGGCGGCTGATCCCAAGCGCCGAGATTTGCTGCTCAACAGCGCCCCGCAGCGCGCCATTGCCAACCAGAATCAGCCCGGCATCGGGCCAGTCACGCGCCGCCAGGGCGAAGCCGGCCAGCAGGTCTTCGTGACGCTTGACCGGTTCCATCCTGGCCACACAGCCGAACAGGTAACCATCGACTGGCAGGCCGTACTGAACCCTGCCGGGCAGACGCGCGGCCGGCTTGACTGGCCTGAAGCGCAGGCAGTCGACGCCGTTCGGCATGCACTGGGTCCTGCCGGCATCGACCCGTTCATGGTTGACCAACTGATCGAGGATCGCCTGGGCCGGTGCGATGATGCGATCATACCGACGGTTGAGCAATCGAAACAGGCGACGCACGGACCGACTCTTCTGAAAGCCGGTATCGCGTCGGTTGCTGATCCGCAATGGCCGATTGGGCCCGCCGGACAGCAGCGCACAGAGCACATCGGCCTTTTCATGCTGCGACTGGATAATGTCGTAGGTGCCCAGCATGACGCGTTGCCTCAGTTCGCGCCAGACCAGCCAGAAGCGGTGGCTGTAAACCGGCCCGACCGGACGATATTCGACGTTGACATGGGCGCCGTTGACGCGCAGCGGACGCGTCGGCGAGTTCGCTGACCGGTCCAGTTGAATGACATCGGCGGAGAAATGTTCAGCATCAAGTCCGTCCAGAAGGTTGTTCAGGAACCTTTCGCTGCCACCGCTGGCCAGAAGATCGGTATCGGTGATCAACAACAGCCTCACCCGTCTCGAACGCGGCAAGCCGCTGTCATCAAGCGTCGTCGGCTTCGAACTGGCTTCGTGATTCGCTTCAACCGGCTCCTGGTAGCTGTTCATCGTCTCTCTCACGCGCCTGCATGGAACGTCAGGTAGAGCATCACCATGTTGTCGCGGCTATCGGCACCGTCGACATTGCTGTCACGCTCAAGACGGACCACGCCGATCCGTCCCGACCAACGCGGGTTGAAGCGACGGTTGAGAAAGGCCGAGGCCCTGATATCGGTGTCACGCTGGTTATTGACACTGAACTCTCGCCGCTCGACTCGCAAAGCAGTGCGCACAGACATGCGCCGTGCCAGATTCAATGTCGCCGCGAAGTTCACGCCCAACTCCTCGAAGTCGGCGCCAACGGTGCGCGGAAAATCAAAGTCGTGATAGAACGGGGTAACAGACCAGCGCAGGCGATCATGACGCTGATTCCAGCCGACCTCGATGCTGCTGAGCCGGTAAATCTGTGGGCCGACCGGTAGCCGCGGGCCACCGAGGAAAGGCACTTCGATCTGATCGATCTCATCGGCCAGGTGACGCACGCTGTCGGTCAGCTCATGAACGGCCAGCGCCTGGATCGATCGCCTATCGTCCACCGACCAGATGGCACGAACGCGACCCAGCGGCTCGGTCAATGTACTGCCCTCATCCGGATCGATGCTGGTGTAACCGGCAGCCAGGTTCAGTTCCAGCCTGGCCTGGGTCGAGTCATATCGCCCGATCAGATCATGACGGCGGTAATCAAAAGCATCATCGTCGGTGAATCGAACCTCCATGAACTCCGCACCCAGCGAGGCCTGCCGATTGGCGTCGAAGCGCCGCACCAGGGCTCCCGTGGCCCCAAACCGATTGCTTTTGAACTCATCTGTTTCTTCGGCGTAACTGTTGAGGTAACGGGCACTCAATGCACCACCCCACGCCCCCCTGGGCCGAATTCGCCAGTTCGGTCCGGTGATGAAAACATTGGTCTGCTGGCGGTTTTCTTCAGTCTCTGGCGCCAGCAGGTCAACCTGCTCGACCCTGGCGACATTCTGGAATGTCCACTCCAGTCCGGGCGTGATTTCACGGTCGACCACGGCTGCCAGGTTCGCCCAGAACTCATCACTGATCGTATTTTCGAGCGATTGACGATATTCGACGAATCCATCGCCGCGCGCCTCCCACAACGCGCCGAGGCGAAACAGATTGAACGTGGCGCGCGGCACAAGAAAGGTATCACTGGCGCCGCGGGGCTCCGATCGCAGCGGGTTGTCGCGATGCTCCAGCCCCAGTTCCAGTTGCAGATCGTAACCCTGGCCCCGCTCTGTCTGGGCGCGGACGTCAGGCGCATGCAAAACCAGCGTACCTGCAACGATGATCAGGAAGCAGAAGCACGGTCCCGTACTGATTCGATGCGGACTCATTGGACGCTCTCCTTTTATGGTTATTTCATGGCAGGTGATTGAAGATGACCCCGGCCAGCCTTTCGGGCGGAAAGACGGCCGCTGCCCGGCGTACGGTGTCGGCCTGATGACGACCTTCCCCGGCCACCAGGACGACCACATCGGCATATTCGGAAAGAATTCTTGCATCGGGTGTTCCCAATGCCGGCGGGGCATCGATCACCAGGCAACGGTCGTCATAGCGGCTGCGTGCCTCCTGGATCAACCCACGCATGCGCACCGAGGCGAAATACTCCACGCTTTGCCGTTCACTACGCCCGGCAGGAACCAGACGCAAGCGCGGCACCCCGCTGGAATAGATCACGTGACCGAGATCCTTGTCGGTGTTGTTGCCAAACAGATCGATCAGCCCGGGGCCGTCGGACGGCAGAAAAAAGTCCTCGGCAACGGTCGAATGGCGGAGGTTGCAATCCATCAGCAATGCGGTTCGTTCTTCGTCGAATGCGATCGATGCGGCCAGGTTACGAGCCAGAAAGCTCGTCCCACAGCGACGGCTGACGCCAGTGACCAGCACGACGGCGTTGCGGCACGTGGCGTGCCTCAAGACGTTCGTGCGCAATTCGCGAAACAGGTCGACCTGGCGAAAATCCCGCATGCGCGCATGGATCAGACGCTGCTGCTCGAGCGCTCCCGGTGAAAGCGCCCGGCTTTCGTCCATGCGCGAAATGGTCCGGCCCGGACCGATCGAGGCATGATCGTCGCCTTTCGGCCCGTGGTTCGACCCGCTCGCTCGCCGTTTGGCGCTGCGCTCGGGATTCATCCGCCCACCACCAGCCGGAGCCAGCCGGCCACACCATAGGCAATGAGTGTCAGAACAACGAGGGCGACGGTCAGCCGGATACGCGTCCACAGGCGCTTGCGTTCGCGCGGCGTCCAATAGGTCGGCACCGTGGCCACAACCGGCAGGTTGGTCGCTCTTTCGACGGCCTGGGGTGAACGAATGCGAGGATCAAGCCGGACCAGCAGCAGAAGCATGCCCAGCGGCAGCGCGGCCGCTGCCACCAGCCCACCGGCTGCAACATGAATGAATCGAAGGCCCTCGGCGTGAGCCGGTACCGTTGCCGGTTCATGGATATCGAAAGCAGGTCCCTGCCCGACTTCGTCCATACGCATCGACAGGCGCGCGTTTTCCAGTCGGTCCACAAGGTCTTCGTAGATTCTCTGGTTGACGTCATGGTCGCGGGTCAACTCGGCCAGTTGCAGCTCAGAGCCGGAAACACGGCGACGACGCTCGATCTCGGCCTGCAGCATTTCTTCGGCTGCCTCGATGCGGGCGTCCATGCCCGCCATTTCACGCCTGACGGCGGCCATGGCACTTTCCAGTTCAAGTTGCAGCGGGCTTTGCTCGAACAGCCGCTCGCCATCGCGCGCCATCCGCTGGCTGGCCTCGGCCAACTCGGCCTTGAGGTCGGAAATCTGGTAGCGCAAACGGACAACATCCGGATGCCTGGGCGTCAGGTCCAGGATCAATGTATCGAGTTCATCCTGGGCCCTGGCGATCCGCTGGCGCAAAAGCGCCTGGTAGCTGTCGACATCGGCGACCGCTTCCAGCTCGTTCATCTGGGCGGCCAGTGCCACCATCCGCGACTGCATATCCATTCTTTCAAGTCGCCAGTTCTCGATGTCTCGCCGAAGTTCGGCAACGCGAATGCTGACTTCCACACCGGAACCGGGACGAGCATCCTCGCTGGAATCCCGGAACGTCTTGAGATCGCGTTCGGCAGAAACGAGCTTGATGTGATACTCCTCGACCTGCTCGGCAATGAATTCGTAAGCCTCGCGACTCTCGCGCCGCTTGGCTTCCTTGCTCTCGGCGATGAACAGGTTGGCAAAAGCCTCGGTCACCCTTTGCGCGCGCTCGGGCTGGCTGTCCCAATAGGTAATCACGATGAGGTTGTCCTGGGGCGAGTCGATCTTGGTTCGGCCTTCCAGGTGGCTGGCCCGTCGGTCACGGTCGGCCCGGGTGGGGTTGTCTTCCATCCAGCCGCCGATTCGCATCACCTCGTCCATCACCCGCCGACTGAAGACCACTTCGCGCGCGATGGCCGCCCGGTCTTCGACGCTGGTCGCAACAGCGCGCCCCTCCATCAATTGACGGATGATGTTGTCTTCAGTGACCAGGATCGTGGTCGAGGCCTGATAGGTTTTCGGCCAGGTATAGGCCATGCCCAATGCAACCAGTGCGACGACAACGAACATGATGGTCAATGCCATCAGGTGACGTCGGCCTTCACGAAGGCTGGCCGGAACCAGCTCGGTCAAGGGTTTTTCCGTATGACTTGGCAAAAGCTCGTTCATGGTGACCTCTCGTCAGAAGTTTCGCTGAGGAACGGTGATCACATCTCCCGGCATCAGGACGTGATTGGCGCTCAGGTCACCCTGGTCCAGCATGCGACCCAACGGCAAGGCATAGGCCGCCCGTTCGCCGTTTTCCAGGCTGCGATGCAATGCGCTGCGGTTGGCCGCTGCGAACTCGTTGGGCCCGCCGGCAGCCAGCACCGCGTCAAGCACGGTCATACCCTGGCGATAGGGGAGCGAAACCGGGCTGCGGACTGCGCCGGTCACCCGCACGCGCGAAAGATATTCGTGACTGCGAAGTTCGGTGACAATGATCGTGACCTGGGGGTCGCGCACGAAGCTGGACAGTTCTTCGGCCGCTTCGGCGGCCACATCGGCGGGACGACGACCACCGGCCTGGATGTCACCGATCAGCGGGATGGTGATCTTTCCATCAGCCCTGACAGGGACTGTCACGCCCAGGTCATCGTGGCGCCAGACGGCAACTTCGATGATGTCGTCAACACCAATCAGGTAATCATCAATCGCCATGCTGCCTGTCGCCGCGACAGGCTGGCCGCTTCGGCTCTCCGGACCTCCGGCGCAACCAGCCATGAAGATGAGGCACAGCGCGAGCAGCGCAAAGCAGCGGATTGCGGGTATGTTCATCAAGTCTCTCCAGCCAAAGCCAATGCCTTGAGCGGACAACCATCCGCTCGGGATCAATGTTACGTTTCAAGGGTGGAAATTTAACGTTCTGAGGGCTCAGGTTCTGTGCGATACCGTACACGTAGCCGTCAGAGCGCCTGGCTGCCAGACCGGTCCTGTGAAGTTCGATAGACAAACCGCGCGATCAAGGAGTAGGCTGATCCATTGACAACACCTGACAGCTCTGGGCCGTGCATTGATGA
>JBLRWT010000046.1:0-9139 GCA_047921095.1 Wenzhouxiangella sp.
CGTCATCGCCCATCAGAATATGTCCAGTAAATTCAACGCCGCTCTCGGCGTGACAGGCAGTGAAAATCTTTGAACTACAAATTAAAACGCCGAGGAAAGCTATTTTCGTCCCTCCTAAAAATCCTCTTGTCATTGGCTGAGACCCTGCCGTTAATCGCCCCTTTTATTTGAGTTTCCAGCCTTTCCAATAAGAATAAACTGCCGGAAAAACAATCAGCACCATCAACAAGGCGGAGATGATTCCCCCCACCATCGGCGCGGCGATCCGCTTCATCACATCGGCGCCGGTTCCTGTATTCCACAGGATAGGGGTCAGGCCTATCAGTGTGGTCATGCCGGTCATCAGCTTCGGACGTATGCGGCGCGCGGCGCCTTCCACAATCGCCTCGGTGAGATCCTGACGGGACTGCAGGCGGTCTTCCGCACTGCGCTGTTTATAGCTCAAGTCCAGGTAGAGCAACATCAGCACCCCCATCTCGGCGGCGAGACCGGCCAGCGCGATCATGCCCACCCAGACCGCGATGCTCAGATTGTATTCAAGTAAGTACAACAGCCACACGGCGCCGATCAGCGAAAAAGGAATGGCCAGCAGAATAATCAGGGTTTCGCCGATCGAGCCGTGGTTAAGGAACAACATCAGAAACACAATCGTCAGGGTTAAAGGCACCAGCACCTTGAGTTTGGCTCTGGCCCGCTCAAAGTACTTGAACTGGCCGGCCCACTCCAGCCTGACGCCTTGCGGGATAGCCGCCTTTTCATGGACCACCTGCCGCGCTAGATCGACATAATCGGCGATGCCGATGCCCTTGACATCGACCAAAACAAAGGAAACCATAAAGCCGTCTTCATTGCGCAGCATGGGCGGGCCTGTGACAAATTCAAGCTTGGCCAACTGGCTGATGGGGATTTGCGCGCCGTCGGGTGTCGGCACCAATACCCGGCTCAAGGCTTCGGGGTTGTCGCGAAAGTCGCGGGCATAACGCAGATTGATGGCGTAGCGTTCACGTCCCTCGATGGTTTGAGACACCGTCTGTCCGCCGATGGCGGTGCTGATGACCTCTTCCACATCATCGACAGTCAAACCATAACGGGCGATTTTGTCCCTGTCGATATTGAAATCGAGATAGTAACCGCCGGTCAGCCGTTCGGCAAAGGCGCTGCGGGTAAAGGGACGGGTGCGTTCGTCATCCTGAAGTGCGCGTTCAATGCGCAGGGCGGCGGACTCGATCGTCGCCAGGCCGTCGCCGAAAATCTTAATGCCGAGGCTCGAACGAATGCCGGTTGCCAGCATCTCGGTACGGGTCTGGATGGGCATCCACCAGATATTGGGCATGCCGGGATAGCGCATTTTTTCATCCATTTCGGCAATTAGCCCGTCCCAGGTCATGCCCTTGCGCCACTGATCCATCGGTTTCAAGGTAATGACGGTTTCCACCATTGACAAGGGCGCAGGGTCGGTCGGGCTGGTGGAACGGCCAATCTTGCCGAACACCCGTTCTACTTCCGGAAAGGTCTTCAGTTGCCTGTCCATCGACTGCAGCACCTTTCCCGCTTCGGTGATGGACATGCCCGGCAGAGCGGTAGGCATATACAGAATACTGCCTTCGTTGAGCGGCGGCATGAACTCGTTGCCCAGTTTGAAAAAAACCGGAACGGTCAGCAGCAGCGAGAGCACCGAAATTCCGATGACCCAGCCGCGAAAGCGCAGAACAAAACGAACTACCGGACTGTATAGGTCGATCAGTGTCCGGGTGAGCCTGTTTTTATCGCCGCGTATTTTGCCGCGAATCAACAGTACCGCCAAAGCGGGGATCAAGGTTACTGCGAGCAGGGCGGCAAAGCCCATGGCATAGGTCTTGGTAAACGCTAGGGGTTTGAAAAGCCGGCCTTCCGTGCCTTCCAGCGCGAATACCGGCAGAAAGGAGACGGTAATGATCAGCAAGGCGAAGAAGATACTCGGCCCCACTTCCTGCATGGCCTGAATAATCACTTCACGCTGGGGCTCGGGCGACGGGCCGGTCGCCCCTACAGGCTTGCCAGCCTCGCTTTCCAGGCGTTTATGAATGTTCTCGATGATAGTGATGGCCGCATCGACCATGGCGCCGATAGCCACGGCAATGCCGCCCAGCGACATGATATTGGCGTTCATAGGCTGCATCGACATCGGAATAAAAGCCATCAGGATGGCGATGGGCAAGGTCAGGATGGCGATCAGGGCCGAGCGAAAATGCAGTAAATAAGCCATGATGACCAAGGAGACCACAAGCATCTCCTCGATCAGAGTATCCTTGAGCGTTGCGATCGCCCTCTCGATCAAATCCGAGCGATCGTAGGTAGTGACAATCTCAACCCCTTGCGGCAAGGACTTCTTAATGTCTTCAAGACGTTGTTTAATCCGTTGGATGACATTGAGCGCGTCCTCGCCGTAGCGCATGACGACAATGCCGCCCACCGTTTCGCCTTCGCCGTCCAGTTCCGCCAGCCCCCGCCGCAATGCCGGGCCAAGGCTGACTTGGGCGACAGTGCCGACCGTGACGGGAACGCCGGCTTTGCTTGCGCCCAGGGCGATGCGCTCGATGTCGGCAACGCTGTGGATATAACCGCGCCCGCGGATAACATGCTCATGACCCGCGATCTCCAGCACCCGTCCGCCGACATCATTATTGGAGCGGCGGATGGCCTGTGCGACCTGGTTTATAGCGATGCCATAGTCAGCCAGCTTGTTAGGATCCACGGTGACCTGGTATTCCTTCTCAAAGCCGCCCAAGGAGGCGACTTCCGCCACGCCTTCAACCGACTCCAGCCAATAACGCAGCTTAAAGTCCTGCAGGCTACGAAGCTGCGCCAGGTTATTACGGCCGGATTTATCGACCAGCGCATATTCAAAGACCCAGCCCACGCCGGTGGCGTCCGGCCCCAGCGTCGGCCGCACGGCTTCGGGCAGCTTGGCCGCCGCCGAATTGAGGTATTCAATCACCCGTGAACGCGCCCAATAGATGTCGGTGCCTTCCTCGAAAATGACATAAACAAAACTCAGCCCCATAAAGCTTTGGCCGCGCACGAACTGGACCTTGGGCGCGGCCAGCAGCGTGGTGGTGAGGGGATAGGTAATCTGATCCTCGACCAGATCGGGGCTGCGTCCGGGCCAGTCCGTGTAGATAATGACTTGGACATCGGACAGGTCGGGGATGGCGTCCAGCGGCGTGTTGATCAGGGCCCGGTAGCCCCAAAAGGCGCAGATGGCGACCACCAGCAGAGTGATGAAGGCATTGCGCGCGCAGTAGCCAATCACGCGTTCAATAAGGCCGGCGCTGGCCGTGTTAGGTTCATTTACCATTGTTCCAGCCCCGCTTTGAGTTTGCTTTCCGAGGCAATCAGGAAATTACCGGAAGTGACGATCACATCGCCGGCCGCCAAACCGTCAAGCACCTCGATAAAGTCATCGTTTCTAAGCCCTGTCCCGATTTTTTTGGGCAACAAGCGCCCGCCGCCCAGATCGACAAAAACGACACGGCTTTTTCCTGCGTAAATTACCGCCTGTTCCGGAACGACCAGGCGTTCTCCCAGATCGATCCGCAGATTCAGCCGGGCATAGCGGTCGGGGCGCAGCACGCCATCGGGATTGGGCAATGCCACGCGCACCCGCGCCGTGCGGGTTTTATTGTCCACCGTCGGTTCGATGAAGGTGATTTTGCCGGGCAATGGGGAATCGGGCGCATCCTCCAACACGACCTCGGCCTTCATGCCGACCTTGACCCAGGGCAGTTCGGACTCGTAGACTTGGCCTTCGACCCAGACCGTGGACAAATCGGCAATGCGCAACAGCGTTGCACTCGCCTTGAAAGCCGTGCCGGGCACGATGTGCTTTTCAATGACGGTGCCGGTGACCGGCGACAGGATAGGCACATATTCCGCCGCCTGTCCGCGTCGCTCCAGGGCTCGGATCTGGGTGGCGTCAATGCCCCAAAGGGTCAAGCGGCGATAGGCCGCGGCGGTAAGACTGCCCGGACCGGTTCGGCCGCGCCGCAAGCTGTCAAGATACTCATCCTGGGCCGAGACCAGTTCCGGACTGTAAACGGTGAATAACGCTTGTCCTTTTTTTACCGGCTTGCCCACATAATCGGCGTCAAGCCGGCCGATCCAGCCGTCAAACTTGAGGCTGACGTCGGTCAGACGGGTTTCGTCATAGGCGATCCGGGCGGGGGAGTGGATGGTTTTAATAAGCTTCCGGTGCATCACCTTGCCGGTGGTGACGCCGATCAGCTGGCGACGGTAAGCGTCCACCGTGAATGTGGCGGGTTCCGGCGCTGGCGAGGCGGTTTTAACGCTCACTTGCGGCGCACTATCGCCAGGGGTTGCCGACGTCAAGGACACGCCTTTCCGGCTGGTGCCCATATCGAAAGTGAGCCGGGCCTGCCCCTTCGTAGCGGAGTCTATCGACAACGTCAACGGCCAGGCACCAGTCATCGGCAGTTCGAATCGGCCCTGATAAACTCCCGGTTTCACGCTTTCAATGTCGATGGGTATGGGCATGGCCGCCATGGCGCCCATGGCCGGCATTTCCGCTACCGCCTGAATGGCGGCATCGGCGACCGGCCGGTTATCCTGGTCATGGACAACAAGAGTTATCCGGTTATTGCCGATCCGGGGTTTTTCGGGTTCCAGCATTACCTGTACGTTGAAGGGGCCGGCCGGAAAGACGGGCGCATCGGTATGGGTTTCCTCGCCGGATCTTGGGAACCAGGTAAGTCCGATAACGGACAAAATCATGAGACTTATCACAAGCTCCAGCAAGCGGATTTTATTGACGGCTTTCATGGCTGCACCGTCTCAGTCAGATCAACTACGGGTAAAGGTTCAAGACCACCCACTGCGCGCTCAAGCTCGGCAATGTGTCGATGGGTATCGGCCAGCGCCTGTTCCGTTTGCAGCTGCGTTTGCATGCGATTTTTCTCGCTGCTGATCAGCGTCAGAAAATCACCTCTGCCTGCCTGATAATCCGCTTTTGCGGCTTCGAGATTTTCATCGGCCAAGGGTAACAGTTTATTTTGATACAATCGAAACACATGCATGCTCTCATCGGTGCGGTCATAGGCAATCTGAACTTCCTCCCCGATCTTTGCCATCTGATCGATGCGGTTCCACTCGGCCCGTTTCATTCTGGCTCGCGCTTCATCTTCGGCGGCATGACGCTTGCTTTGATCCAGCGGAAGATTGACTCCGACACCGAGTGTGAAACGCTTATTATTGTTGTCCCACAAACTGTTATAAGCCGCTGTCAGGTTTACATCGGGATAGAATGCTTTTTTCGCCAGTTCGATTTGAGTTCTGGATTCCTGAATGCGTGCCGCCAGCTCTTTAAGTTCAGGGCGGGCTTGTAGAGCGCTGTCATACAATGCTTTTGCATCCGGTAGCGCGCTGATCTCGGTCAGCTTCGAAGGCGGAGGAATGGGCTCATCGGGCGGGCGATTCAGCAGCGTATTGAGGCGGGCAAGAATCGTCCGCCGTTCGCGTTCGAGGACAATAGCCTGATGCTCAAGCAACGCAATCTCCACCTCGGCACGCAGAGCATCCTGTTTGCTGACCAGGCCGGTGCTGTAGCGGCTAACGGCAATGTTGCGAAATTCTTTCAATAACGCTTGGTTAATCCGGTTAATCCCGATGGCCTGATGAATGTAATACCAGTCCGCGAATAAGGATTTAGCGGTAGAGGACAGTAGCAGGCGCAAGGCTGCAAATTTTTGATTAGCCGCATCGGCTGCAAAGCCCGCCGCTTCGCCGCGAAGACGCAGTTTCCCCGGCCAGGGTATCTGCTGCGCTATTTCAATCTGCTGGCCAACGTCGGTTTCACGGCCGTCGAGGGTTAACGGGGCAATACGGTAACGCAATTCGGGATCGGCCCATGCCGATTGTTGCGTAATTCGTGCGCTCGATGCCTGCCAGACGGCCTTAACCACTTCGAGTTTCGGGTTGGCCTGCAACACAGCAGTCACCAACTGACGGGATGAGAGCAACTCGCCTACTGGCGAAGGTTCTGCTGCATCGGCCGATGCGTCGAGCGGCCGGATTATGAGCAATAAAAGTAATAACGCTGGGATGACATTCATTAACGAAATCTCCGGTTGATGCCACGCGTAGTAACGCGCTCAACAATGGCTTCGTATGCCACTGCAGGCTATCCTGCGGAGAAATGAAGGCTTAGAGCGAGCGTGTTACCGGATACCACCCAGCCTAGGCTGAGTCAGTTACGGGTATTAGCGGGAGATTCGGCCTATAGCCGAAGGCGAAGGGTGTACAGATAGGTTTGCGTACCGGTGCGCGAGACCGGCGGTGCGTCGGGTAACGGGACGGGAAGGGAAGACGTCGATAAGGCGGCCGGCGATAATGGCTGAAGATCAATGACCGGAGGCGGTTGCGGGCCGTCCAGCAACTGCGTCAGCAAGTCCACCGTCGAAGCGCTGTGCATCACGGCTTCATCGGTCAAGGTATCATGACTGACCTCGCAGCAGCGTTTGGCATCCGCATTTTCAAACAGGGCGCAGGCGTCCGCCATCGGACAAACATCGGATAGGCGTTCCCCGCAACAGCAAACCGGTTTTGGTTTGCCGTCCATCATCTCGCAGGCATACAACATCTGGGTGTGCGACAGCAGCGAAGTGCATAAAAACACCAGGATCAGCAGGCGTTCCTTGGCGACCGAGGCCGAATCGGGTTTGCGTTTCTTCAGAAAACTCAGCAATCCCATGATCAACTCCCGAACAGCCGCTTGAGCAGCCCTTTCCTGTCGGCCTCGACAAAGCGCAATGGACGCTCCTCACCGAGCAGGCGCGCGACGGCGTCGGCGTAGGCCTGGCCAGCCGGCGCTTCGTCATCGAGAATCACCGGCACCCCGGAGTTCGATGACTGCAGGACCATTTCCGACTCTGGAATCACGCCCAGTACCGGCAGGCCGAGGATTTCCTCGACATCGGCCACGCTCAGCATGGCGCCTTCGGCCACGCGGCGGGGCGAATAGCGGGTAATGAGCAGATGCTCGGCAATCGCGCCTTCGCCACGTTCGGCGCGCTGCGACTTGCTGGCCATGATGCCCAGCACACGGTCCGAATCCCGGACCGAACTGACTTCCGGGTTGACCACGACGACCGCCCGGTCGGCAAAATACATCGCCAGGTGGGCGCCACGCTCAATGCCGGCCGGCGAGTCGCAGATGATGAAGTCAAACTCGGTGCGCAGTTCATTCAGAACCTTTTCGACGCCTTCAGGCGTCAGCGCGTCCTTGTCCCGGGTTTGCGAGGCGGCGAGGATGAACAGCGAGTCATTGCGCTTGTCCTTGATCAGGGCCTGCTTGAGCGTGCATTCGCCCTGTATGACATTGACGAAGTCGTAAACCACCCGGCGCTCGCAACCCATGATCAGGTCCAGGTTGCGCAGGCCAACATCGAAATCGATGACCGCGACACGCTTGCCGCGCTCGGCCAGGCCCATGGCGAGGCTGGCGCTGGTGGTGGTTTTTCCGACCCCGCCCTTGCCTGAAGTAACAACGATTATTTCTGACAAGTTCGTGAATCCTTTGGTTTTTTGTTGGTTGCGTCACGGCCGCCGTCAGGCGCCGACGCGGCATTCTAACCCGCCAGGACTCTGAGTGACTCGGAAAAGGGCCGTCTTTGCAAACGTTGACGAAAACACGCTCCTTGCATGGCCGACGGATCCAGGCCGGGTGCCTTCCAGATGCTTACTTTTGTCTTCGGTTCCCGGCACCGACAGTCGGGGATGCAACCCGACCTGCCCACCTCAAGGCCCGGTGGCCCGAATGCCCACGACTGGCGTAGGTTGGCCTTGCATGGCCGACGGACCCAAGCCCGATGGTTTCCAGATGCTCACTTCATTGTCTTCGGCTCGGCGACACTATTCAGAGACTCGCCAGTTTCAGTTGGCCGTCGTCGAGCCAGGCCTGGACCCGACCGCCACGCAGCGTCTTGGGGAGTTCCTCGAAGACCTTGTAGTTGCCCGCAACCGAGACCAGTTCGGCCTGAAAGTCCAGGCTGTAGACCCGGGCGCTTTCGTTACCCCCGGCTCCGGCCAGGGCTCTTCCGCGTAGCGAGCCGTAGACATGAACCGAGCCATCGGCGATGACCTCGGCGCCGGCGCTGACGCTGCCGGCGATCACCAGGTCGGTATCGCGGGCATAAATCTGCTGGCCGGAACGGACGGGGCCGTCAACGTGCATGGCGGGGACAACCGCGGGTGCAGCGGTGGGGCGCGCTGGGTCAACGGGGACCGCCTCCTGGCGAAGCTCGGTCGCTGCGCCCAAAACAGGCAGGTTGAGCGCCTTGGCAATCGCGCCGACCGCACCTCGTGAAACGAGCCCGATAACAGGGAAGCCGTTGCTCGTCAGGGTCTGGATCAGTGACTTCAGGGCCGTCTCATTGTATTCCTGGTCCGCCAGACCGCTGAGGTCAAGCACAAGGCGCGCGCGAGACAGCAGGCTGGGAGCCTGGTCATGACGGCGCAGCAATTCGCCGAGGACGGCGGTCTCGTCCAGTATGTTCAGGCGCAAGGCAAGGGCGCCCAGTTGCACAAAGCGCAGTTCGGCAGGTTGGGTCATCTCGAGTTTCTGTATCAAGGATCGGGTTTGCTTGGCGTACCGCTGCCAGCAATTATTGCACGCCAGTCAAATCGGGTGGCTTTGCTGTCTGCGCCGGGGCACGCTGTGCTTTGATCCAGATCTGAAGCAGCTCGACGGTGGGTTCGATCGCCGGCGGCGCGTCCTCTGACAACGGCATGGAAATCAGCAACCCGCGGTGTGACGCCGGCAGGAGCAGCGGGGGTGGCGCTTCGGCAAATTCCAGTGACTGAATGGAAACCACGCCGTCGCCAATCTGCTCGGATGTTTCAGCCCACCAGGCCTCCAGTGGCTCGGCCATGTCGGCCTGGCCAAGATCTTCTGACAGCGCATGCAGGCTGGCGACCATCGCCGGATCCGGCTCGCTCAGCAAGCCACCTATGATCTTGATCGGAATCGATTCGGGCCAGGATCGCGCATTCAGAGCGGTCAGAAATTCACTCCCCGGCCGCAGATCGATCTTCGCCGCCCCGGTGCCGTCGCGCAGACCGGCAAACAGGGAGAAGCGGCCTTCGG
>JBLRWT010000047.1:0-9029 GCA_047921095.1 Wenzhouxiangella sp.
AGCGATGGCTACACCGAGCTATGGGAAGGCTTCATGGAAACCAACATCCCCATCGTCACCGGGATGAGAGGCTTCGAGGAACTTTCCATCTCGGGTGCGTATCGACGCTCGGAATACGATTCATCCAACAGGCTGACCGGCATTGATGGAGGCGATTTCGGCACCAACACCTTTGCCGCCGGAATCAGCTGGACCCCGGTCAACGATTTCCGGGTCCGGGCCCAGTTCCAGCGCGCGATCCGCGCGCCCAACATTCTGGAGCTGTTTGCACCGCAGAATACCGGCCTGACTTCGCTTTCCGATCCATGCTCCGGCTTTGCCGGCAGTGACGATCCGCCGACGGCTTCGCAGGCGGCTTGCGCCAACACCGGCGTCACGCCCGGGCAGTTCGGGGCAATTCCGCCGGACTCGGGTCAGTTGAACGTGGTCACCGGCGGCAACCCCGAGCTCGAGCCGGAAACTTCGGACACCTTCACTGTCGGCGTGGTCGTTCAGCCGGCAAGGATTCCGGGGCTGTCCTTCTCGGTGGACTATTTCAACATTGATGTTGATGAGGCCGTGTCCACCGTTCCGGCCTCGTTCACCCTGCAGAACTGTCTCGAAACCGGAAACCCGGTCTTCTGTGATCTGATCAACCGCGGTACCGATGGCTCACTGACGCAGGTTCCGCGTGACCAGGCAGCCATTACGGCGACCAACGTCAATATCGGCGGGTTCCAGACCGACGGTATCGACTTTGCCGCCAACTACATTTTCGATGCCGGACGCTGGGGCCGCCTGAACTTCGACTATCAGGCGACCTGGTTGTTGTCTTTTGACGAAACCCCGGTTCCCGGTCAGGGCACTTTCGACTGTGTCGGGTTCTTCGACGACAGTTGTGGAAACCCAACCTTCGACTATCGTCACAACCTGACCACCAGCTGGCGGACCCCGTGGAACATCCGGGCCAACCTGATCTGGCGTTACTTCAGCGGCGTCAACAGGATCGACAATATCGACACCGAAACCGGAAAAATAACCTCGTTCAAGGACGTAGGAGCGGGGAACCTCAGATCGGCGAAGCTGGATGCCCAGAGCTATCTGGACCTCTCGGTGTTCTGGGATGCCACGGAAAACGTGACCTTCCGGTTCGGCGTGAACAACCTGCTCGAAAACAATCCGCCGATCCTGCCGCAATTTGGACCGTCGCCGACGGCAAATACCGAAGGCAACACGGTCGCCGGGGTGTTCCCGGCGGAAGGGCGTTTCATCTTCACGGCCGTCAATCTCAGCTTCTGATCAAGAAGCATCAAAACCTTAAAAACCCAGTACTTGATCGCGGGCCTTCGGGCCCGCGATTTTTTTTGCCTTGCCGCTGGACCATCAGCGCGTCGGAACGAGACGCTGCAGCGACCAAGCGGCATGAACGACACCAGTGCCCCTCCCACCGGAGCGTGATCCGGGCTTTCCGTCGAGTACCGGCCGACAGCGGCAGACCCGACTGGATAACGGAGGGGACGCGGCTGGCACGCCCGGGAGCGGCTGGGAAGTCATCGCCCGAGGTGGTGTCGTATACTTTCTGGCAATGTTCCAACCCAAGGTTTTTACATTGGAAATTCTGTCCCGATTGTTGGTAATTTTTGCCAGCCTGCTCTTATGCGCGGCGGCGTTCGCACAGTCCGAAACCGAATTCTTCTCCCTTGAGGAGCGTATGACGGGGCGCGAATTCACCCAGGCCGGACTGCACAAGCTCACTCCGGAAGAACTGGCCAGTCTCAGCCGCTGGTTCCGCCAGTGCTCGCTGGCCGAATACGACCATCAGCTTGACGACGGCGAAAATCAGTCGCTTCCCAGCCAGCCGGGGCCGCGCCCCCCGGGAATCGACAATATGGCGAGTGAAGCCTTTCAGAGCCGGATGGTCGGTGCATTCAGCGGTTCGGATGGAAATGCAATATTTCGACTGGAAAACGGCATGATCTGGCAGCAGACAGACGGCCGGTCGTTTTTCGTGCCGGAAGTGGAAAACCCGCCGGTGACGATCAAACCCGGAGCGCTCGGTTCCTGGCGGCTGACGGTGGAAGGCCACAACCGGGCCATCAGGGTCAAGCGGATTCGTTAGCCAGCAATCGCCTTTAGTTCCCGGCAACAAAGATCACGGCGACAGGAGTAGGGGATGAACAAGGCAGTTCCAGGCAATCCGGGTCTGCGACTGCAAGCTGCCCTCCAACGGGCCGTGCAGCTACTGCAGGCGCGCCGCTGGGACGAGGCCGAGCAGCTTCTCCAGTCACTGCAACATGCAGCAGGCGGCAATCCGGATCTGCTGCAACTACTGGGGCTTGCAGCCAAGGGCAGGGGCGATGCGGAACGGGCGGAGGATTTGTTCCGCCGCTCGCTCGCCGCCGCGCCCAATCAGCCGGCGGTGCTGAACAACCTGGGCAATCTGCTGCTCGGCCAGGGCCGGCACCGCGAAGCGGCACAGGCCTATGAAAAGGCTGTTGCCCTGAAGCCGGACTTTCCCGATGCGTGGTCGAATCTGGCCACCGCGCGCGCGCGTATGCAGCAGCATGAAGCGGCCGTCAAGGCCTGCAGCCGGGCGCTGTCGCTGTCGCCCGATTTCATGCGCGCACTGAATCGCAAGGGTCTCAGCCTGATGGCGCTGGAACGGTTCGACGAGGCGGAATCGTGCCTGCGCGCCGCGGTGCGCACCGCGCCCGACGCGTTCGAGCCGCTCAACAACCTGGGCAATCTTCTGCGCAATCGTGGCGACGATGCCGCGGCGGCGGAGGTTTACGAGACCGCCCTGCGCCTCCGGCCGGGCGCCTCGGACCTCAAGGTCGGTCTGGCCGGAGCGGCCTACATGCTCGGCAGATTCGAACATGCTGAGCGATTGCTGCGGGCCGTGCTTGCCGAGGCGCCGGCTCACCGGGAGGCACTTCGCACCCTGGTTTCGCTGCTGGCCACGACAGGCCGAACGGAAACAATCCCGGAGGTCCACGAGACCGTCCTGTCCAGCGGCGCTGGAAACGACACGGGCGTCTGGCAGTCCTACATTGAACGCCTGTTCCAGCTTGAACAATATTCAGCCGCCCAGGAGACCTTGTCCCGTGCCCGACGTGCCTGTGGCGATTATCCTGCGTTCGATCTTCTGGAAGGCCGCGTTCTGGCAGCCCGAGGACAGCCGGAAAAGGCGATGGCGTGTCTGTCCATCAACGAATCCTGGCCCGAGGAGTTGCGCAAGAGCTTTCTGGTTCAGCGAGCCCAGACATTTTTGCGCCTGGGCGCGTTCAGCGACGGCGCTGCGGAACTGGAAACAGCGGCATTCAAGGATACCCGTGACTACACCCTGCTGACCTATCTCGAAGTTCTGTGGCGATTGGCCGGCGACGAGCGAGCCAGATGGCTGCTGGATTATGAGCGGTTTGTCAGACCGATCGAAATCGAGGTGCCGAACGGGTACCGCAATCATGACGAATTCAACCGGGCCCTTGCCGAAGTACTCACCCGGCTGCATGTCGGCTCCAGCCACCCGGAAGACCAGACCCTGCGCGGCGGCACGCAAACCCTCGGGCGGCTTTTCTGGCGCACGGAGCCGATCATTCAGGCCCTGAGGGCGTCCATAGAAGCGGCGGTCAGAAGGTATGTCGCTGACCTCCAGGCAGATGAAAATCACCCCTTCCTGCGCAATATCGGTCAACCCTGGCGGTTTTCGGGCTCATGGTCGGTGCGTTTGCACGATCAGGGTTTTCATGTGCCGCATTTCCATCCTCTCGGCTGGATCAGCTCGGCCTATTACGTGGACCTGCCCGACTCCGTCGCAGATCCGGATAGCGAACAGGGAAAGCTGCAGTTCGGAGTCCCCTCGGTCCAGACTCCGAATCCAGCCGAACCGGTTCGCGAGATCCAGCCCCGGGTCGGCACCCTGGCGCTATTTCCGTCCTATTGCTGGCATGGAACGACCCCGTTCCGTGCCACCAGACCTCGCCTCACTGTTGCGTTCGACGTTGCTCCCACGCACTTGGCTCACAACCAGTAAGTCAGTTTGCAGAAACAAGCTGAATCCGCAGGATCGCATCCGAAGCCAACCAGCCATTCGGTTTCTTCAGCCTCGAAGGACCCACCACTTCAGCAAGCCAGCAACCGACGCGCACATTCGACAACCTGTTCGACTGTCAGCCCGTAGTGGCAAATTCTCGAGCCGGCTGGCTTCGGACTCGGCGGCAGAGACCTGGGCGCGAACCTCGCGCAGGAGCTGCTCCTGATTGGCGCGCTCGCGACGGAAACGCTCCTCACGCTCGCGGTTGGCCAGAGTCGCAGATGTTCCGTACGGTGAGGATGCACGACCGAGCGAAACTCCGCAGCCACAAGACCCCGGATCAAAAAAGCTTGTGCCCGATACCCGATCACAGCCTGTGCCCGATACCCGATCGGGGTCGGGCACAGGCTGTGATCGGGTATCCGGGGCAGGCTCTGTCGACCCCTCGCGACGGAAGGGTGATGAATAAGGCGGGTTGAACGCGCTTCGGGCCTGTCCGGGTTTGGCACTGATTTGGCAATTCCGGGCAATCAGGCTGTTGAATACGGCGATTGCAGATGCAACAATGGAACACTTCCCCGGCACTGGAGAGACGCGGATTCCATGCACAACAATCCGCCTGAAACCGATCAACTGGAGCACGCCGCGAATGCCGGTGACGAACTGGCCGGAATCGATCTGGCAAGCCGGCTGCTGGAAAAACCGGACGATGAGGCCGCACGCCAGCGTGCCCTGGAGTTGCTGCGCAAAGCTGCCGATGGCCCACAGGCTCCGGCCGCGCAGTGGGTACTCGGCGGCTTCTACCTGCAGAGCGCGACCATGCCCGGCGCACTCGAACAGGCGCAATATTGGCTGGAGCGCGCGGGGAAAGCCGGCGTCGGCCCGGCGCTGGATCGCTTGGCCAACATGCACCTGCGTGGCGTCGGCGCCGAATATGCGCCGGCCAGGGCGTTGTCGCTGCTGCGACGCCTGGCCGACGCCGGGTTTCAGCATGCTGCCTGGGAGGTGGGCTACCTGCATAGCACATTGCCCGAACTGCAGGATGCCGGGGCCGCGGTCACTGCATTTGCCCGCGCCTGTGCGCTTGGCTACCCGCCGGCCTACTATTCGCTGGGCCTGCGCTTCGCAGTCGGCGCCGGTGTCGATGCCGATCCCGCGTTTGCTCGCGCACTGCTGTTGCGCGCCGGCGACGCAAATCTCCCCGATGCGCTGGCCGCTGCCGATGAACTGGCCGACGAGGCATCGACACAGGCTGTGCAGGACTGGTATCAGCGGCTGCGGCAGAACCGCGACCGGGCCACCCTGCTGCTGCGGAAACTGGCCACATCCAGCATCAGCATCGCCGAGGGAAATTCAATCGACGCGGCCCGGCTGGAGGCTCATTTTGCCGCGCTGGGACACCCGGCGCTGAAGATCGGCACCGACAGGCGCCTGCACGTTACGCCAAGCGGCGACCGGACGCTGCATGCCTCCCCCGGCCCCTGGAAATGGCTTGGCCAGCGCCCCAGGGTCGCGATCTGCCGACAGTTCATGAGCCGGGAAGAGCGGGCCCGCATCCTGACCATGACCGGTGAGGAGTTGCTGGTCCCAGGCGACTACACCACCGGACACGTGCATGGTGGTGCCGAGCGAAAAAACTTCGACGGCTCGGGCAGAGCGTTCGGTGCGCTGACCTCGGATGCGCTGATACGCTGCATCGAAAGGCGAATTGCCGAACTTAGCGAACGCCCGGTCGAGGTCGTTGAGCCAAGCTCGGTCATCCGCTACCAGCCCGGCCAGCAATACCACCTGCATGTGGACTACTTCAGCGACAGCCAACTGGAAGAAAACCTTGCCACGGGTCGCGAGCTCGGCGGCCAGCGCCTGGCCAGCTTTCTTGTCTGCCTGCGCGCCGCCGACGAGGGCGGAGCAACCCGCTATCCGCGCATTGGCCTTGATGTAGAGCATCGGGACGGGCAAGCGGTGATGCATTACAACACCTTGCCCGACGGCAGCGCAGACGACTGGTCGCAACATCACGGCATGCCGGTGATTCGCGGCGAGAAATGGTTGCTGCGAACCACGCTGCGGGCGAATTCGCGCTATCCATCCGGCGATCAGGCAGCATGAACTTGCAGCCCGATACAGCCACTCGCAGTTTCAAGGCGGAGGAGATCCAGCGCCTGATCCAGGCTGGCAACCCCGAACTGGCGCTGCAACGTTGCCTGGCGGCGATTGATGCCGGCGTAGAGCCGGTCCGGGTGCGCCTGCTGCTGGCCGCCTGCCGGCACCGCCTGGGCGAGCCGGAACTCGCCGTGCAGGCACTGCGCCAGGCCGCGGAACTGCATCCGGCGCCGGAATTGCGCGAGCAGATCGCCAATGCCATGGTGCAACTGCGCGACTACAGCGCCGCATGGCCGGTGATCGGGCAACTGGATTTTTCCCGGCCCTCGGCCGTGCTGCTGCAGGCGCGCTGCCGCTGGGGGCTGGGCCAGCACCAGGCCGCGACCGGGCAACTGGATGCGCTGTCGGGCATCCTGCCGCAATGGCCGGCGCTGGCGCTCAGTCATGCCCGCATGCTGATCAACCTGGACCGTCACCGGCAGGCGCTTGCCCGTCTGGAAACCGCGCTGGCCGCACACCCGGAAGAGACCGCACTGGCCCACCAGAAAGCGCTGTTGCTGGTCAGCCTGGAGGGCCTGGACTCGGCCGCGAACTGGCTGGCCGGCCGCCCGAATCCCGCGGAACCATTGCGCCAGTTGCTTGAGGCAATCGAATTCATCGCCGGGCGCCGCGATTCCAGGCCGGATCACCCGGGCCCGGACTGGGAAGGCCTGCACACGCTGCTGGCAGAGCCGGGGCGTCCGAAATGGTTCGGCGACAACGTCGCCCTGCTCCGCCACGCCTGTTCACAGGCGCCCGGGCATGGCGCACTGATCGAATGCGGTGTCTATCACGGCCGGACCGTGACCTTGCTGGCCGACTGGGCGAACGGGCGCCAGGTCTACGGCTTCGACAGTTTCCAGGGTTTGCCCGAGGCGTGGTCGGCAAGTGAACCGGCCGGCAGCTATTCGACCGGCGGCCAATTGCCGGCAGTGCCCGAGACGGTGCACCTGATTCCCGGGTGGTTTGCGGAGACCCTGCCCGAATTCGCCGCCACCCTGGAAGCGCCGATCGCGTTGCTGCATGTCGACTGCGATCTGTACCGGTCGGCGGTGGATGTGTTTGAGGCACTGGGGCCCAAGCTGGCGCCCGGGTCAATCGTGGTGTTCGACGAATACACCGGCTACGCGGGCTGGCGCGGGCACGAGTATCGCGCCTGGCAGGAACATCTGCGGGCAACAGGCACGCGCGCTCGGTTGATCGGCGCCCAGCTTCTGGGCCAGAGCGCGGCATTCGAAATCACCGAAAACGGCTGCGCGCGGTCATGAGTCAATACGCCGGGCGCTGGCCCGTCCTGGATGCCGGGCTGCTGGCCTCCGATCTCGATATGCAGGCCCTGGCCGGCCAATTTGCGCGCCACGGGCGGCTGCAGATTCGCAACGGCCTGCACCCCGAAGTCGCCGACCTGCTGCATCGGGAATTGAGCCGGCATCAGCGCTGGTCGCTGGCCTGGCGCAGCGCCGAAGGACCGGAAAAGACGCCGCTGGCACAGTGGGAGGCGATGCCCGAACAACAGCGGCGCGAGTGGCAACACCAATTCATGCGGCAGGCTCGCGAAGGTTTCCAGTTCTCCTACCTCAGCTACATGATGATTACCGGGTACCTGAACGGCGAGTTGCCGGATTCCCCGCTGAACCGGGTGGTCGAGCTGCTCAACCGCGAAGACTGGCTGGAACCGATGCGGCGTATTATCGGCGATGGGCGGCCGCGCAGAACCAACTGCCAGGCGACCTGCTACCGTCCCGGGGACTTTCTGTCGCTGCACAATGATCATTCCGACGAGGAAATCCGCCATGCCGCCTATGTGATCAACCTCGGCCGGGGGTGGAAAGCTGACCATGGCGGCCTGTTGCAATTCCTCGATGAATCCGGTGACGTCATCGACACCATGGTGCCGCACTACAACACCATCAGCCTGTTCCGCACGCCGGCCCTGCACTGCGTCAGCCCGGTTGCCGCGCATGCCACCGGCAGCAGATTGGCGATCACCGGCTGGTTGATGACTTGATTGGGAAGAACCCCGCACTCGCATTACCTCGGCAAGCCTGGCGAAAGCGGCGGCAGCCGGGCTCTGCAAAAAAAAATCACTTTTCTTCTTTTGTGACCCTTGCGTACAATCGCCGGGTTGAGGCAGAATTACAGAAACTCGCCATTTTGGACCATCCAATGCAAAACCTCTCAATCTTCCGACTGGTGCTGGTCGCCTGTTCCATAGCCTGCGCGACGCCTACGGAACGGCCCAGAGCCGCATAAATTGACGCGGGCGGCAGCAAGGCGCGGGTAATTGACGATGGCCGGTACCTTGCAGCCGCAAGCGCGGACCTTCACCTTGTTCCCGGCGGTGGTCCGGCGCACTGAGTTCGGCGCACTTGACCTGAACGACACACTTTATCGCTGGGTCAGGGAATTCCAGGCGGACAAGTCAATTCGAAATGCCTGTGAAATGCGCGATATCGCTACGGTCAGCGGCTACCAGCCAGACCTGGTACTGCACAGCCACCTGGAAGAGCGCGCCGAATGGGCGCGCTTTCTTGCCACGGTGGTTCATCCGTGCATTCAGTCCTATCTGGCCGAGCACAACCGGATCAGCGGCTGGCCGGTCGCAGGGACCGGCTACCAGTTCAAAGCAAGCTGGACCGTGCTCTACCCGCCCGGCTCATTCCAGGCGCCTCACTTCCATCCAGATACCTTCTGCGTGCTCGCCTACTACCCAAAGGTCCCGCCCCGGCCGGCGCCGGAAGGGGCCTTGCGGCTGATCAACCCGCACCTGATCGCAACCGCCACGCCGGTTGCCTCATGGGACTACCATGCCGAGTTCATGCCCCGCAGCGGCACCGCCATTGTCTTCCCCGGCTGGATGCAGCACTATTCATAT
>JBLRWT010000048.1:0-9004 GCA_047921095.1 Wenzhouxiangella sp.
CCGTCAGCCGAGCGGGTGCGAGGCGCTTGTACGAGCAACTGTATTGTGTCCGGGGCGAGATTATCCGACGACAATAACTCTGGCCGGTCGGCGTCAACTATTCTGGCCGGTTGCCACTAAGCTAGACCGCTTTTCCATGCGACTCACAAGGGGCGGGGATGGGCGGTCACCAAGCAACAGGTCAGAGTTTTCGGATAAGCGGGTCGGACCACGCTATCTCAATGATTATTCTCATAAAGACGGCATATCTGGTGTCTAATGGAGCCTTAGACGCCCAGTTTCAAACCTAAAAACGCCGCTTCAAGCGGGGAGTCCGTCGCTCGTCGTGTGCCGGGCATTGGGCGCCGGTCCTGAAATTACTCAAGATTGTGCGGTGCATGGGAAAGTGGCGCGTTTATTGATTTGCGCCACTTGGCTCGGTATGTGCCGTAGGCTGAACCAAGTCGCGCCCGACCTATGCATGGTACTTCGGTGACTGAGATTGATAGCTAATATTCCCGATCGGGAATATTAGGTTGCATGCCTGTCTATCCTGTTCTAAATTTCCCGAACGGGAAAATTCGGGTGGTCGGTTCCATGAGACAGGCACAAAAATTACCGTTCGGGCAAATTTCAACCGCCGAGGACATCGGCCGTTGCGTTCGCGCCCAGCGCAAGTCCCAAGGTGCCACCCAGGCCGAGTTCGCGGCCCTGTGTGGTGTCGGTGTGCGTTTCATCTCCGAGTTGGAAAACGGCAAGCCCACTATGGCACTCGGCAAGGTCCTGCAGGTGCTCAAGTGTCTCGGGCTGGAACTGAACATCCGGCCCCGTGGCTGGACCCACGCCAGCGACAGGGACGAGCGCCCCTAATGAAGTCAGGCGGAGATCAGGCCCTCAACGTCTACTTGCGCACCAATCTGGTGGGCCGACTCTGGCTGGAAAATGGGCGACGCTTCGCCTTCCGCTACGATCCGGCCTGGCTCGATAGAGAAGATGCCGTTCCCTTGTCGTTGAAACTACCCCTGCAATCGGCACCCTTTGAGGACGATCTGGCCCGCCCCTTCTTCGCCAACCTGCTGCCGGAGTCGGAGTTGCGCCGGGCCATCGCCCGTCGGCTGGGCCTGTCGGAGCAGAACGACTTCGCGCTCCTGGAGGCGGTGGGTGGCGAATGTGCCGGTGCCGTCAGCCTCCTGCCGGCAGATACACCCGTGAGCGGGGAGGGCAGTTACCGGGCGCTCGATGATGACGCCCTCAACGCGCTGGTGGCAGACCTGCCCAAGCGCCCCTTGCTGGCCGGTGAGCAGGATATCCGCCTGTCCCTGGCCGGGGCCCAGAACAAGCTGCCAGTGTATTTCGACGGCCACACCATCAGCCTGCCCATGGGGGCCGCGCCCAGCAGTCACATCCTCAAGCCCCCCATCCCCCGGTACCCGGATTCCGTGTACAACGAGGCCTTCTGCATGGAACTGGCAGAACGGGTGGGCTTGTCCGTGCCGACAGTCACCTTGCTGCAAAAGCAGCAGCCTCTCTACCTCATCGAACGCTACGACCGCCGCCGCAGCCCCGATGGCAGGCTCGAGCGGGTACACCAGGAGGACTTCTGCCAGGCGCTGGGTATTCCGCCCGACCAGAAGTACGAAAAGGAGGGCGGCCCCGGCCTGAAGCCCTGTTTTGATCTGCTCAGGGCCGAGAGTGTCGTCCCGGTCGCCGACATGCGCGCCCTGCTGCATTGGGTGATCTTCAACTACCTCATCGGCAACGCCGATGCCCACGGCAAGAACATCGCACTCCTGCTGGCCGACGGCGGCCCCCATCTGGCCCCTTTCTACGACCTGATGAGCACGGCGGTTTATCCGGATCTTGCAGATCGCCTCGCCATGGGCATCGGCGGCGAGGACCGCCCGGATTGGGTCATCGCCAGACGCTGGGAGCAGTTCGCCGATGATATGGGGATCCAGTACAAGCTGGTTCGCCAGACCCTCGTTCACATGAAGGAGATGGTCAGCGATGCGGCCGGCGAATTAGCCCGGGAATTCCAGGCGCGCCATGGCCCCTGCGATGTAGTCGACCGGATCCTCGGCGTCATCGAAGCCCGCAGGAACAAGATCACCCAGGCGCTGGCGGCTGCCGACAAGGCATCCGACGCATCAGGGGGTCGGACCACGCCAACCGAATGATAATACGCATAAAGAGCGCGGATGTTGCGTGCAATACAACCTTAGGCTGCTCCTACTGCGCCGGTCGGGTCGTGTCGGTGCCGCTCAGGACGGTGGCGGTGGGCGCACTCAGCCGGGCACAGGCGACCGCCTGGCCAGCGAGATGAAGCAAGATGCTGATCATCCCTCTCAAGGCTAACCTCAGTCTCGTGAAAGTGCCTGTCATCACCTACTCGGTGATGGTCCTGTGCGTCCTGCTGTATCTCGCCCAATGGGATCGCGAGTACCGGATCTGGGATTCTGCGAGGGCATTCTGCGCCCAAGAGAGTGCACTGCATGCCGCTGAGACGGTTCATGGAGTGTTTCTAAGCAGCGAATACGCCTGCGCTACTGTCTTGTCCGTAATCCATGATCAACCGTCCAAGGGATGGCTCACTGCGCCACTTGCTGAAGAGTTTGTCGAGTACTACCCGGAGTTCGAACAGCTGGAAGTGGAGCCTGTAATAGTCGAGCTCTACCATCGTTTTTCAGGCCAGGCACCCGCAAGCCTGAATGCGCTGATCAAGTATGACCCCAAGGTTCCGAACCCACTGCGCATGGTCACAAGTTCACTCGCGCACGCGGATTTTTGGCACCTGTTTGGCAACCTGATTTTCTTTTTCGCGTTCGCAGGCAGTGTTGAGGTCGCGCTGGGAAGCCGCAGGCACTACCTCGGTGTGTTATTTGCGCTCGCGGCGATCACATCACTGACCTACAGCCTGACCATGATTGGCTCCCCTTACAGGATTCCAACCCTGGGCCTGTCGGGCATCGTGATGGGCATGATCGGCCTGTTTGCCTATCTCATGCCCTGGGCCCGGATCAGGTCATTCGTCTGGTTTTTCATGTACGTGAACATCATGCTGATCCCTGCCTGGATGCTCGCGGTCTGGTTCATCGGCTGGGACATCTGGAATGCGCTTCGACTCGAATATTCAGGGGTAGACTACGCGGCTCACATCAGCGGTGGCATTGGCGGCTACCTCATCGGTTGGTACTACTTTCGGTTACGCAAGGAAGAGATCGCACCACTGGTCGCCGATGAAATCGAGCACCGTCGCGCTGAACGGGCGGATCGCCTGGGCATACTCGATTCTGCTCGGGTGAGCACGGACACGACGGAGATCCAGGCCTGGCACCGGGAGCAGGGCCTGGCACTGGATCGTCTACTGGAACGGGTGTACGGACTTGCAACGACCGGGCAGCCTTCGGACGCCACTGCGATGCTCGTGGATGAACTGTATACGCTCGGGGACAGCCTCGAGCGCCAAGGTGTCGTGATGGAGCGGATGCTTCTTTGGCCCCCCAACCGCACCACGCTGGATTTCGCCAGAATCTACACGCATCGACTCATGACGCTCGGCAAGCGGCACGAGGCCCTGATGGTGTGTGAAAAGGCCCTCATGCACAGTCCGATGTTCCGACTTGCCGATCCTTTCGAGGCGGTGGCCCTGGCGGAGTTCGCGCGATCCTGTGGCAGGCAGGATCTTGCGCTCGCGTTGGTGAGGGATTACGAGCAACGCTATGATGGCCAGGGCGATCCGGTCAGTGCCGGATTTCTGGAAGCGAAGCTGCTCTGGGAGCATGAACTCGATCGCGACGCCGCACGGGCACGCCTGGGGCCCCTGCTGACAGCGAAGGATCACGTGCAGCATCCCGAGATCGTACGCTTTGCCAGCCAGTTGAGGCGTCAGGGTGCGACCTGATACGGAGTGCGGCAGCTACGGCATGGGAGTTTCATCAGGACATCTTTGTGGAGGGAGTCGGGAGGGGGGCAGTATCCCTATGTCACTTATTGACGAGCTGTTGGCGCGGGGCATTTCAGCGCCAGCGGCTGTTCCGTAACAGTTGCCAGGTGTTCTACCAGGGGGCGGTTGCCGAGCGGTCTCGCGGTAAGAGTGTGTCGCCAGAGGTGGATATGGAGACTCGGGTATGCTGTCCCCGGAAAGCCCTCAAGCCTTCAGTAACGACCGAGCGCCGGGGTCGACAACAAGGCCTTGCTCAGCTGTAGACTCCCGCTTCGATCCGCCCGAGGATGATTTCGACCTGGTCGATACCAGGCTGGGTGTCCAGAAGGGCGAGGGGCGTCGCACCGAGCGCGCGATTATGGCTTTGCAGCCATGCGTGGGCGATCGCCTGATCGCCGAAGACATTCTCGGCATGAACGCCGACCCTGGCCAACCGATATGCGCGATCGGATTGCGCGGGAGTCAGGCGCAGGCGTTTAGCCTTCCTGTGAGAGTCACAGGGTCGGACCACGATATCCTACCTGAGGGCTGCTGCGAAAAGCGGGGATTGACCGGTCAGAGCCAGCGGACGATCAAGCGGTTTTTCCCTGGAATCGGTCACCGGAAAAGGCTGCTCAACCTCGTCTGCTTTTCAGGGCAGTTCAATGCTGAAACCGGAATCGAACCCGCATCCGTCGTCCCGACCAAGAGCACACCCATTCACACCCATTCCGGAGTAAGGCAGCCCGGGATGCGGGGAATCCCGTCTTTTATCACCGCATATGATGCGGCGAATAGCTTGCGCATGCGGAGAATGGAGCCCATAATCTCCGCATGAACAGCGGTGATTACAAGTATCTCTGGGAGGCCAGTGACTGGCCGGACTGGCGCTTCGACCTGGCGGCGCTCGCTGGCCCCATGGCCGAAGTCAGTCGCGTCCAGGGCTTATTGCTGGGGCGCCTGGCCGACGTGGGCCTGGCTCTGCGCGATCAGGCCAGCCTGGCCGCGCTCACCGAAGACGTGGTCAAGACCAGCGAGATCGAAGGCCAGCAACTCAACGTCGAATCCGTGCGATCGTCCATCGCCCGCAGGCTGGGCGTGGACATCGGTGCCCTGGCCCCGGTGGATCGACACGTCGAAGGCGTGGTCGAGATGGTGCTTGATGCCACGGCCAACTGCCAGGCACCGGTCACACGGGAACGTTTGTTCGGCTGGCATGCCGCGCTGTTCCCTACCGGCTATTCGGGCCTCTCCAAAATCAAGGTCGGCGGTTGGCGCGACGATGCCCGTGGCCCCATGCAGGTGGTGTCCGGCCCCGTCGGCCGCCAGCGCGTGCATTTCGAGGCGCCGCCGGCCGATCGACTGGAGACCGAGACGGTTCGTTTCCTCGAATGGGTCAATGCGGACTCGGGAGAGCCGCCGCTCATCAAGGCGGGGCTTGCCCATCTGTGGTTCGTGACTGTGCATCCCTTCGACGACGGCAATGGGCGCATCGCCCGTGCCATCGGCGACCTGTGGCTTGCGCGCGCCGACGGCAGCCCGCAGCGCTTCTACAGCCTGTCGGCGCAGATCCAGCGGGAGCGCAGGGCCTACTACGACATCCTGGAGCGCACCCAGAAGCGGTCGATGGACGTCACTGAGTGGCTTGCCTGGTTCCTCGACACCCTGCATCGCGCCGTCGATCAGGCGCAACACACGCTCGATGCCGTGCTGACCAAGGCACGCTTCTGGCAGCACTGGGCGGCCACACCGTTGAACGAGCGACAGGTGAAATTGCTCAACCGGCTGCTCGACGGCTTCGATGGAAAACTCACAAGCAGCAAGTGGGCGGCCATTGCCAAGTGTTCGCCGGACACGGCGCTGCGCGACATCAACGACCTGCTCGCACGCGGCGTGCTGCGGAAATCGGATGCGGGCGGGCGCAGTACCAGCTACGAGTTGAGCGATCTGCCGGAGTAGCCGCGCGTCTTCTGAATTGCGCGGGTATCGGGGACCGCATACGTACTTCACTTGGTTGACGAGCTTTAAGTTTGGGGCGTCTCGGCGCCAGGGATATGGCGCAATTATTGAAACGCGCCACTTTGCTCGGTCTCATCGCATTTCTTACCCCAGGTGCCTGATGCCTCGAACCATCTCCCAGTCTGAACTCGATGCCATTTGCCGGGCCGTTGGCGGTTTTCCTGCGGGCGCGTCGGTGGAGGAGATCGCCGGAGTGCTCGAGACCGGTATGCCCAGGCGCACCCTTCAGCGGCGATTGGCCCTGTTGGTGGAACAGGGACGGCTGGTGAGCGAGGGGCGGGGGCGCGGGTGCCGCTATTTCACGCCGGAACACGTTCACGCCAGACAGGGCAGGAGTTCGGTCGCGACTCGGGATGAGACGCTGAAGGTACTGTCCCGCCTCAAGCCGAAGCTGGCCGAGAAGTATGGCGTGACCCGTCTGGCATTGTTCGGCTCCACGGCACGGGACGAGGCCGGGCCCGACAGTGATGTGGATGTCATGGTCGAGTTCGATGGGCCTGCGACTTCCGGAGCGCTATTTCGGCGTGCAGTTCCTGCTGGAGGATGAGCTGGGTCGTCCTGTTGACCTGGTTTCGAACAAGGCCTTGCGGCCCGAACTGCGTCCCTGTATCGAGCGTGAGGCGATCAATGTCTGAACGCGAGTGGCGCTTCTATATCGATGACATGATCCGGTTCGCGGGCAATGTCCTGTTATACACGAAGGGGATGAATCAGGATGCCTTCGTCTCCACGCCGCTCAACTACGATGCCACGCTGCGCAATCTGGAGCTGATCGGGGAGGCCGCAATGCATGTTCCGGACGATGTTCGCGCGAAGAATCCCGATATTCCGTGGCGGATGATCATCGCCACGCGGAATCGACTGACAGATACTGGCTCTGGCGTCGACAACGATACCCTGTGGAGCATAATACGAGATGATGTGCCTGTACTTGTGCCGGCGCTAAAGCGCTTGCGGAAGAAGAAAAACTGACGGGGGTCCCTCAAAGGAATGTAAGCATCTATGGCAACCCTGATCCCATCACTCAGCAGCTGCCTGAGCCGCATGCAGTCCGGCGAGAAGCGCCTTGCGCGTCGCCTGGAAAGCCATCTGGAGGACGACTATCTCTGCTGGTACGAGATGCCGGTGGGGCGGCGGCAGCGGTATTCGGATTTCATCATCCTGCACCCCGCACGCGGGTTGCTCTTGCTGGAGGTCAAGGACTGGAAGCTGGAAACCGTTCAGCACCTCGACAGAACCAGCGTCACCCTGCTGACGCCCAACGGCCTCAAGACGGTCAGCAATCCGCTCGAACAGGTACGGCAGTGTGCGTACCAGCTGGTCAACCGGCTCGAAGGTGACCCTCAACTGGTAAACCCCTCGGGCCGTTACCAGGGAAGGCTCTGCTTCCCTTATGGCTATGGCGTGGTGCTTACCCGGATCAGCCGCGAGCAGTTCAGCAGCAGCGGCATATCCGAGGTGATGCCCGGGCACCAGGTGATCTGCCGTGACGAGATGATGGAATCCACCGACCCGGAAGCCTTCCAGAAGCACCTCTGGGACATGTTCAACGTGACCTTCAATCGCCAGATGAGTCTGCCGCAAATCGATCGGGTGCGCTGGCATGTTTTTCCGGAAATACGGATCGGGAGCGGGCAGGCCGGATTGTTCGAGGAAGCCCCTGACGGCAAGTCGGGCGACAGTGATGCAAAGTCATCGGATGCGCTGATCCCGGACATCATCAAGGTGATGGACATGCAGCAGGAGCAACTGGCCCGGAGTCTCGGTCAGGGGCATCGGGTCATCCACGGCGTGGCCGGCTCGGGCAAGACGCTGATCCTCGGGTATCGCTGTCTTTACCTGGCCCGCCTCCTGCACAAGCCCATACTCGTGATCTGCTTCAACATCACGCTGGCGGCCCGCCTGCGCGGCATGATGGAAGAGCAGGGCATCCATGACCGGGTGCATGTATATCATTTCCACGACTGGTGCGGCGAGCAGCTCAAGCGCTATCACGTGCCGCGCCCCGCGCCGGGCAGGCACTACCTGGACGAGTTGGTGCCCAGGGTGATCGAGGCCACCGAAAAGGGCGAGATTCCAAGGGGGCAGTACGGTGCCCTGATGATCGATGAAGGCCATGATTTCGAGGCGGACTGGCTCCGACTGATTGTCCAGATGGTCGATCCCGATGAGGGTTCCCTGCTGCTGCTCTACGACGACGCGCAGTCCATCTACAGGAAGGACAGGGCACTGGATTTCAGCCTCTCCAGCGTCGGTATCCAGGCGCGCGGGCGCACGACGATCCTGAAGCTCAATTATCGCAACACCCATGAGATCCTGGATTTCGCCTACCGTTTCGCCAAGCACTACCTGAACCCGGCAGAGTCCGACGAGGACCACGTCCCGCTGGTGGAACCCGAGGCCGGGGGCCGCCGCGGCCCGCCTCCCTACCTGAAGCTCTGCTCATCTCTGGACGAGGAGATCCGCTATATCACCCACACCCTGTCGAGGCTCAACCGGGAGGGGATCCCATGGCGCGATATGGCAGTGACCTGCCATTCCAAAGCGCTGGCCAGAAGGGTCACCGCGGGCTTGAGCGAATCGGAAGTGCCGGTAGACAGCCTGGTGGAATCCGTGGAGAAGAAGGCCTTCGACCCGGCGAAGGACGCGGTGAAGGTGATGACCATGCACAGCAGCAAGGGTCTGGAGTTTCCGGTTGTGGTGATCCCGGGTGTCGGCGGGTTGCCGGGCCAGTACGATGATCCGGCATCGGATGCCAGGCTTCTGTACGTGGCGATGACCCGTTCGACGGACAAGCTCCTGCTCACGGCAAGCGAGGAATCGGACTTCGTGAGACTGCTCAGCGATGCGGGCCCTGCAGGAATCCTGCAGCCTTGACGGTCCGTTGGGATGCACGGATGGTCATGTCAATCCGGCCGGAACCCAGCGGGGCAACGATGACAGGTGACGGTGTGGTGGCGATGACCCGACGGCAGGCTTGGCTGCTTGGATTCCTTTCTCCCTGACGTCTGACTCCGCCTCCCCGCATGGGTCCGCTACGCTTGACCCATCCTACAAGAGCTATAACCCGCCACCGGTGCAGAC
>JBLRWT010000049.1:0-8975 GCA_047921095.1 Wenzhouxiangella sp.
CGTTCATGCCCAGGTTGAAACTGTCGAGCATGGCTGCGTATTCGACCAGCGCACGGGCCTGATGTGGGAAGTCAAAAACCTGCAGGCAGGGCCGCACCGGGCGTCGGCGACCTACACCTGGCATGTGCCCGAAGCCACCCGCAACATGAGCGATGCCGGCTTGGTCGACGGTGGCGAGTGCGACCTGGACGCCTGTGATACCCATGGTTACGTCCAGGCTGTCAACAATGCCGGCTTGTGTGGCCATCACGACTGGGCCCTGCCATCGCGTCAACAACTCCTCACACTGGGTGATCGTCGTTTGGCCGATACTGGACGCATCATGGATCAGCGTTTCTTCCCTCATGATCCGGTCGGCGAATATTGGTCCAGTGAAACGTTCCGCCTCTACCCCAAGAGCGCATGGCTGGTCAGCAACCAGCATGGGCTGGACCGGGCCGAGTTGAAAACCGAGCCTCGCTATGCCCGGCTGGTGCGTCAGCATGCTCATCCCGCGGACTGAAGTCCGGTCTGAGCGAACCGCCCAGGGTGACGGTACGGTGACAGGAAAGGTATTCAGAGGACAAGAGAATGTTTAACGCAACGACTGCTGCAGGCAACGGCAAAGAATCGGCCCTCTCGGCCCAGTCCACCAACGAGCGCTTGATCGGCATCTGGCTGCTGGTTTGCTGCGCGGTGTTGTTGGCCCTGATCCTGCTCGGCGGAGCGACGCGTCTGACCGGGTCGGGACTGTCGATGGTCCATTGGCAGCCATTGAACGTGGTGCCGCCGATAACCGAGACAGCCTGGCTCGAAGAGTTCGAGGCCTATCGCCAGAGCCCGGAATATCAGATGGTCAACCGAGGCATGGCGCTGGATGAGTTCAAGGTGATCTTCTGGTATGAATTCGGCCATCGCCTGCTGGCGCGCGGACTGGGTCTGGTCTTCGCTTTGCCGCTTGTCTGGTTTCTCTGGCGCCGGATGGTGCCGGCTCGTCTGCGTTGGCCGCTGTTCGGTCTGCTGGCGCTGGGCGGCGCCCAGGGTTACATGGGCTGGTACATGGTCCAGAGCGGCCTGGTCGATATTCCGCGAGTCAGTCCCTATCGACTGGCTGCGCACCTGGGCCTGGCCCTGGTCATCTTTGCCATCATGCTGCGCATGGCCGTCGATTTGCTGTGGTCGCGACCGTCATCGAATGGTTCGCAGAGACTGCGACGCGGCATTCGTCTGACCCTGGCGCTGACAGCGGTCACCATTGTTTCGGGCGCCTTTGTCGCTGGATTGAAGGCTGGCCTGGTCTACAACACGTTCCCGTTGATGGGTGGACGGGTGGTGCCGGAAGGCGTGCTTGGCCTCGAACCGCTGTGGCGCAATTTTTTTGAAAACCCGGCCACGGTGCAGTTCATTCACCGTGTGCTGGCAATCTCCACGCTGGGAGCTGTGGTTGCCCTGTGGTGGCGTGGCCGTCGGCTTGCCAGCGGTGATGCATTGCGCCGCAGTTTCAATGTGCTGATCATCGTCGCACTGGGCCAGGTCGGCCTGGGCATCGCCACCCTGCTGATGTACGTACCGGACACCATCGGCACCATCCATCAAGGCGGCGCCGTGGTGCTGCTGACAACTCTGCTGGTCGTCGACTGGCTGGCGCACAGCCCGCAAACCGCGAGGAACGGCAAGCCGGACCGTCCAGTGTTGACTGGCGACCCGGCAACCGCCGTCGCAAGCTGAACGCTGTTACGGCGTTGCTCGGGCCGCGGGTTCGCCGTTGCCGACGATCAGGAAATACAGCGCAACCAGCAACAGCACGACCTGGAACTGCATGCCGCCCATGGGGTGGGTCTCGGTGGCCATGAAATGCCATTGGCCCCAGTGGACCATGAAGATGGCGCCAAGCAGGACCGGGATCATGGCCAGCGCGCCCAACCGGGTGATCAACCCACTCATGAATGCCCCGACAATGATGCCGATGCCGCCGAGTACTTCGGCCAGCGCGACCAGAAAGCCAATGAATACCGGCATTCCCATCATTTCGGAAAAGGCGCCAATGCCGGCGCCGGTGAACTTGTCGATGCCGTGGTAGAGAAAGACGCTGGCCAGGGCCACCCGCAGCAGCCAATGGGCGTGTGGTGCCAGTCCGGCCATCGGATCGGAAGTGGTCGATTGCATGAGGTAGCCTCCAGTGGTGGATTGTTTCCCCCAAACCAGAAGACCGTTTGAACACGAATTTTTATTCAAAAATTCTCACTTGGAAAGAAAATTTCCTCCTGTCCGGTCCACTTTAGCACCAGATCATCGTTTTCCAGCAGGAATCGAATGCAGATCCTCATGGCAATCCAATCCGTCTCCGAGACGACCGAAACATCTGCAAGAGTTGGCCCATCATGGCGCGTCTTTACTTAGTCCTCGCGCTCGGACTGACCCTTCTGCTGGGGATCAGCGCCTCGGTGCTTGTTTACAAGGCGGCCCAGCGGGTGGCTCAAAGCAACCAGGAGCTGGTTGAGCGAGCCATCGCCGACCTGCACGCCATCTCCAGCTTTCGCGTCGAGCTGGCAGAACATGAACATCTGGCCTACGAGCTTTATGCCGTGATCGATGCCGAGCGTTTTGCGCCCGTGCTGTCGCAACAAAGAGCGCAGGTGGCGTCAGCAATTCCCGATCTTCTCCAGCATGGCATGTCGAACGAGGGCATGACGCTGCTGCTTTCTCATTGGGATGTCATTACCGGCCTGAGCGATGATCTGATCGTCAACGTTGGCCGCGTCAATGCTCGACAGACCGATTGGGACGCTGCCCGTGCCCAGCTCGAGGGCATCACCCATCATCGCCGCCAGATGGATCCCTTGCTGGACGAGCTGGCTGCCGCGGCGCGATCCAGAGCTCAGGACGCCGAAGCTCGAAATCGAGCAGAGCTGACCGCCATGTCGACGCTGGTACTCGGGTACATGGTCGTCATCCTGCTGATTGCCATTTCGGTGGGCTGGGTATTGCGACGTTTGTTTCGATTGACTGAAGCCAACCAGGCGCTGGTTCAGTTTCCAGCAAGCAATCCCATGCCGGTCATCACGTTCGACGAACGGGGCCGGGTCCAATACTTCAATGAGGCGGCGCGTGACCTGATCAGCGAAACGCTCGGTTCGCAGGTTCATGTTTCCGAATTGGTCCCGGGCACGTTGACCCGACGCTTCAGAAACCGCGGCCCGGGTGCCGAGCAGGGCCGAATGCAGGCCGGCCTTGGTCTGCGTTTACTCGAATACAACTGGCACTGGCTTTCCGATGGGCGGGTATTCTACGTCTATGTTCGTGACATCACCGCCGAGAAGGAAGCCGAGCAGCAGCTGGAACGCATGGCTTTTGAAGATGGCGTCACCGGCCTGCTCAACCGCCACGCCATACTCCGAAAACTGGAATTCCTGATGCGATCCCGCGGGCGACCATCACTTGCCCTGCTGAGCATTGAAAGGTTTCACCTGCTGCCAAGAAGTGCCGGTTTTGATGCGGCCGACAAGATTCTGGCCCAATTTGCCCGCGAGCTGAGCGAACGGGCGCGGGAGCATCTTGGTGAGGACGTTTCGGTGGCCCGGCTGGAAGGCGCCGTCTTTGCCTTGTGCTGGAACCCCGACGCGCCCGGATACGGTAACGAGCAAACGCTAATGGCGTTGATCGAAACACTGCCATTACTCATTCATGGCGGTCACGTCGTGTTCCACGCCAGGTATCGAATCGGGGTAAGGCATGGTTCAGGGAAAACCGAAACCGGGGCAGAACGTCTGCTCAGCGACGCTGACGCGGCGCTCCGAGCCGCGGAGGAATCATCGGATCTTCGCTGTGTCGTCCATGACGAAAAGATCAAGGAGCGCGAGCAACATACCCTTGTGATCGAAGACGCCTTGCGCAAGGCAATCAAGCACGGGAATCGCGGCCTCGAGGTCTATCTGCAGCCGAAAGTCGATATCCGCGATGGCCGAATTGTCGGGGCTGAAGCCCTGTTGCGCTGGAAGGATCCGGAACTCGGGCGCCTGGCGCCGGACCGGTTCGTCGCGATTGCCGAACAATCCGGTCTTGTCCTTGAGCTTGGGCGCTGGGTCTGTGATCGGGTGCTGGATATCCTGACCGACTGGCGGGATGACCCCGCGTTTGCCGGGTTGCACCTGGCGGTCAATGCAGCCCCTGACGAGTTGCACATGGAAGGCTACGCCAGCCATTTGCTCAAGCGCATGGGTGAGGCCGACTTGCCGCCCGACAGGCTGGAGGTGGAGATTACCGAGCGTGTGCTGGTTGATACAACTCGGATCGATAGTCTGAGGCGCTTGCAAGCAGCAGGCGTGGGGATCTCGATTGACGATTTTGGCACCGGTTATTCATCGTTCGCGTACCTGTCCTCCATGCCCGTCAGCGTGATCAAGATGGACAGGCAATTCGTCGCAGCGCCACCGGATCGTGCAGATCTGACCCGGATCATTGCCAACCTGGCCAAGGAACTGGGACTGGGCTGCGTGGCCGAAGGCGTCGAAACGCTTGAGCAAGTCGCGCATTTGCGCGCCATTGGCTGCCATATTGCCCAGGGCTACTTGTTTTCCCCTGCTCTGCCACGCGTGCAATTCGAAGCCATGGTGAGAGAGGGGAAGGTGGCAACCGGCGTCGAACTCGCCCACGAGGGAGCCTCTGCCATGACTGACGCACTGACGCACTGACGCACTGACGCACCGACGCACCGACGCACCGACGCACCGACCAGACTCCCTGACCCTGTTTCCCGGACGGATCCGGGTTTCTGCAAGATGATGGTGGGTCGGCCGGTCTGGTTCACCTCACCCATCACGCCCGTAGACGGAGAAGCACAACCAATGAAGAATCTTATCGTAATTGTGGCCGGATTATTTCTGGCCGGCTCGGCTTTGGCTTTGGACAAGGAAGACTTTACCCAGGAACGTTTCGACGAGTTGCAAGACCAGGGCGCCTTGATCCTGGTTGACGTTTTCGCCACCTGGTGCCCGACCTGCGCCCGCCAGCAGACCATCCTTGCCGACTATGTCGAACAGCATCCCGATGTCGATCTGCATGTGCTGACCGTGGACTATGACCGCGATCGCGCGACGGTTCGCCAACTGCGCGCGCCGCGCCAGTCGACCCTGCTGCTGTTCAAGGGCGATCAACAATTCTGGTTCAGCGTCGCCGAGACCCGTGAAGAAGTGATCTTCGGCGAAATCAACCGTGCCGCGGAATTCGGCACCCAGTGACCCTGGAATTGACCGCGATACCCCTGGCGGCCTTCGCCGGGGCGTTGAGCATCCTTTCACCCTGTGTCTGGCCCCTGGTTCCGGCCGTGATGTCTTCGGCCGCCACCAGCGGCCGGCTCGGGCCGTGGATGCTGGGACTGGGCTTGTCCCTGTCATTCGCCGCCGGCGGCACGGTTCTGACCTTTCTGCTGCTCAATCTTGGACTCGATACCGACTTGCTGCGCTACGTCGCCGCCGCGCTGTTGCTGCTGATCGCGCTGGTGTTGCTGGTCGACCAATTTGGTGCCTGGGTCAACTATCGCCTGTCGCTGATCATGTCCAGTGTCAGGCTGCCGGAAGGCAGTGGTTCGGGTGCATCTGGACAATTCGGTGTCGGCCTGCTGCTTGGTCTGGTCTGGCTGCCTTGTGTCGGCCCGACCCTGGGCGCGGCGATCGCGCTGGCCTCGATCGGCGAGAGCATGTCCATGGCCTTTGTCGTGATGTTCGCTTTCGGCATCGGCTGCGCGCTGGTCTTGCTGGCCGCCGGATTCGCCTCGACGGGTGTTCTCAACCGAGTGAGGCCCGGCGTGCTGGCGCGAGCACGTCAGGGCAAGAAACTGCTGGGCTGGACCCTGCTGCTGCTCGCCGTGCTGGTGTTGACCGGGGTCGACAAGGTTCTGGAAACCTGGGCCTTGCAGGTTCTGCCGGACTGGGCCATTTCGATCTGACAAGGGCGGGGTAATGGCCCCGGTTTGCTACTGCAAGGGCATGCCGCGAACGATGCCCTCCAGTTGCTCGGGTTGGTTGACGGTGATTGAACGGGCGTTGACTTCGAGTACGCCTTCCCGTTGCAATTGGGCCAAGGAACGGGAGAAGGTTTCTGGCTGGATTGCCAGCAAGCCGGCGATATTTTTTTTGCTGGCGGTCAGCTTGAAGGTTTTGGGGTGGGTTTGACGTTTGAATTCGTCGAGCAGATAGCCGGCCACCCGCAGATGCGCATTCTGCAGTGACAGATTTTCGATCTGGCCAATCTTGTGCTGGGTCCGAAGGCATAGCGTGGTCATCAGCTCAAAGCAAACGGCAGGGTCTGTTTTCAGACATTCGAGAAGCTCGTCGGCATCGAATCCGACAACTTCGCTGTTGACCAGAGCGGCGCAGTGGACAGGATAGCGGCGATCGGGCATGAACAGGGTCGCCTCGGCAAAGCTTCGTCCAGGGTTGATGATTGCAATGATTTTTTCCTGGCCAGAACTCGCCAGCCGGAACAGCTTGAGCTGGCCCTGGCGACACAGGTAGATGCGGCGGGCCGGATCACCCTGGTGAAACAGAAAATTCCCGCGACTGATCTTGACCACCCGTGCCCTTGCGATGTTCTTGCTCAGCTGCTTTGGGTTCAGCGAAGCCAGCAGCGGAAACTGAGCCAGGTCGGTTTCCGTAACGTTTTTTTTCTGGTCCAAGGGCAGTTCCGCAGGATCTTGTAGCGGCTATTTGAAACCTTGCCTGGTCTGCACCTGTTGATCTGAATCAAGTCAGGGCGACTGATCGGCTCTTCGCAGAATTGAGCCAGCGCAATTACGTGTGCCCAGGCAGGGCCTAAAATATGCATACAAAATGAATGTTAGCTGGTGAATGGCATGCGGGAACGAGCCGAGAATCAAACCGACAATCAAACCGACAATCGATCCGCCAAGCGATCCAGTTTGCCGTTCCTTGTTCTGGCCTATGGCTGCGTGGGCGTGGGCGCACTTGGGGTTGTCGTCCCGTTGTTGCCGACGACGCCATTTCTGATCGTGGCGGCCTGGGCTGCTCCCAAGGGCTCTCCGAAGCTCGATCGATGGCTGCGTGAACACCCGCGCTATGGTCACATGATCGCGGCGTGGCGTCATGAACGCGCGGTGCCCGACCGGGCCAAGGTGCTGGCGGTGGTTTTGTTGATGCTCAGCTGGCTGGTGCTGTGGCTGGGTGGCTTGGGCGCCACCGGCTTGACCGGGCTGGCGGTCTTTTTCTGCGTGGTCGCCGGCTTCGTGCTGTCGCGGCCACGGCCTTCGATCTGAATCAAACGCTCCTGCAGACAGGGGCATGTTTTCATCATTCCGGGAGTGTGATCCATGCGTTTTTCCAGTTTCTTGTCGTTCACCATGCTGTTGGTTCTGTCCATGTCACTGACCGCCCGGCCACCCGCCCAACATGAGCATGATCACCACGATCTTCACGGTCACGCGGTTGAGCCGCTGGTACTCGATGATGGTCAGCGCTGGTCGACCGACCTGGCCTTGAGATCGGGCATGGAAGGCATCCGCGACATCTTCGATCGCTATCACGGCGCATTTCACGACGGCAACATGAGCGCCGCGGATTTCCAGGTCGTCGCTGCTGGCGTCAACGAGCGTGTTTCGTTCATTTTCAGTCAATGTGCGCTACCACCCGACGCCGATGCCGAACTGCACAAGCTGCTGGCCTCAGCGCTGATGGCCGCTTCCGCGCTCGAAGGTGCCGGGCCAGATGATGGCATGCGACAGTTACACGCCGTGCTGCTGAGCTATGGCGAATTCTTTGATCACCCCGACTGGGATTGACATGACTATTCAGACGGCCCGCCAGGGCACAACGCCGGTCATCCTGGCTTACGCCTTTCGTCCGTTTTTTCTGCTGACCGCACTGTATGCGATCGTTCTGATCATCGGCTGGATGGGTATCTGGTTCATGGACTGGCCGGTGGCGGGCGAACTGTCACCGGTTCGCTGGCACGCGCATGAAATGCTGTTCGGGCTGGTCTCTGCGGCAATCGCCGGGTTCCTGCTGACCGCCATGTGCAACTGGACCAGTTCACCACCCCTGGCCGGTCCCGGCCTGGCCGCCCTGGTGGCTCTGTGGTTGGCCGGGCGGGTGACGATGTGGAGTACGGCGTTTCTGCCACCGCTGATCGTGACGATTATCAATTGCGCTTTTCTGCTGGTGCTGGCCGTCTATGCCGGGCGAGTGATCGTGCGCGCCGGCAGTCGGCGCAATCTGGTCATGGTCGGGGTACTGGCCGTCCTGTTCCTGGCCAATTTATCGGCCCATCTGGGTTACTGGTGGCTGGGGCCCGCCTGGGCTCAACGCGGCGAATTGACCGCGATGTTCCTCATCGTTCTGTTGTTGGTGGTAATCGGCGGTCGAATCACGCCAGCCTTTACCGCTAACTGGTTGTCGCGGCAAGGTGGCGATCGCTCGCGGATTCGCACCTGGTCGGTGGTCGAGGCCCTTTCCCTGGGCTCGACCGCCGCGCTGATTCTGAGCATCGTCATTGGCTTGCCGCCGGCGGCGATTGCCACACTGGCCCTGTTTGCCGGGTTGGTCAATGCCATTCGCCTGGTCGGCTGGGCTGGCTGGCTGACCCGTTCGGATCCATTGGTCTGGGTACTTCATCTCGGCTACGCCTGGGTGGTCATTGGTCTCCTGCTCATGGGTGGAAGCCTGTTCTTCGTGATCCCGGACTCGGCCTGGCTACACGCGCTGGGGACAGGCGCCATGGGCACCTTGATCCTGGGCGTGATGACCCGCGTGTCTCTTGGCCATACCGGTCGAGGGCTGGTTCTTCCCTCCGGTGCCTGGTTGATCTATGTGGCTATTTCCGTGGCTGCGGTAGTTCGCGTTGCGTCAGCCATGGGCTGGCTGGACAGCCGCTGGCCGCTGCTGGTCTCCAGCCTGGCCTGGGTGGTCGCGTTCGCGTTGTTCTTCGTTCTGTACCTGCCAATTCTGACCAGCCCGAGAGCCGACGGTCGCCCGGGCTAAGGAACC
>JBLRWT010000050.1:0-8891 GCA_047921095.1 Wenzhouxiangella sp.
CCGACGCACCGACGCACCGACGCACCGACGCACCGACGCACCGACCACCGACCACCGACCACCGACCTCCGACCTCCGTCTTCCGAGCCATTCTCAGCTTTTGAGAAAGGTGCATGGTTGAATGCAGTCACTGACCTACGTGACGGACATTTCCCATGCAAAAACAGATCTCGAACAACCAGGCCCGCCCGCGTCAATCGCGCTTCGACATTGCCCGAAAGCGACTCACCCTTATGGGGGTGCTGGCCGGCGAGTTGCTGGCGCTGGCCAGCATGAGTGCTGCGCTGCTCGGCGCCCTGGTGGTCATGGCGAGTGTGTTGGGGTGACGGCGAAAGGCTTTCCCGGACCGCACGCTTTGACCGTCGGGGATGCGACCCCGACCTACCCGACACCAACTACCCCCGATCGCGGCTTTTCTCCAGTGTCCGCTCGAGTTCTTCCCTTGGCGCGTGGCGCAGGTCCTTTCCTTCGACCAGGTAGATGATGTATTCGCCGATATTCTTGGCGTGGTCGCCGATGCGTTCGAGTGAGCGAGCAATCCAGATGCAGTCGAGGACGCGGCGGGTGTTGCGGGGGTCTTCGACCAGGTAGGTGTAGTACTGTCGCAACAGGCCTTCATATTCGGCGTCGACCTTCTCATCCTCGCGCACCAGGGCGACCGCAATGTCGGGCACCATGCGGACAAAGCCATCGAGGGCATCATGAACCATGGTGCGGACGGTCGTGGCCATGTTGTCGAGTTCACGGTACTTGCCGCGTGGCCGGTCCTCATCGGCCAGGCGGATGGCCATGCGGGCGATTTTTTCAGCCTCATCGCCGACTCGCTCCAGATCGTTGACGGTGCGGATGATGGCGATCACCAGGCGCAGGTCACTGGCCGTGGGCTGACGGCGTGCCAGGATCATGGTGCACTGCTCGTCAATCTCCTTTTCCATCTCGTTGACCTGGTGGTCCATGTCGATGACCCGGTGCGCGCGCGCGGTATCGCCATCGACAACGGCCAGGATCGCCTCGCGTACCATTTCCTCGGCCACCCCGCCCATGGCCATGACATCCTGGCGCAGCATGTCCAGTTCCTGGTTGAACTGGCGTGAAATATGTTGATCGAAATGCTTTTCCATGTAATCGCTCCAAAAGGCCTTGTCGGCGTGCTGGATTCAGGGTCAGCCGTAGCGGCCGGTGATGTAGTCTTCGGTCGCCTTGCGGGACGGATTGGTGAACAGCTTGGCCGTGTCCTCGTATTCGATCAGTTCCCCCAGGTACATGTAGGCAGTAAAGTCCGATACCCGGGCCGCCTGCTGCATGTTGTGAGTCACGATGACGATGGTGTAGCTTTCCTTCAGATCGATGATCAGCTCCTCGACCTTGGCCGTTGAAATCGGGTCAAGCGCCGAACAGGGTTCATCGAGAAGGATCACTTCCGGTTCGATGGCAATCGCCCGGGCAATCACCAGTCGCTGTTGCTGACCACCGGACAGGCCGAAAGCGTTGTCATCGAGTCGATCCTTGACCTCGTCCCAGAGCGCGGCCCGACGCAATGAATTCTCCACCACCTCGTCAAGCTTGCGGCGGTTGCGCACGCCCTGTAGTCGAAGTCCATAGGCAATGTTCTCGTAGATGGATTTCGGGAACGGATTCGGCTTCTGGAACACCATGCCGACCTTGCGCCGCAGTTCGGGAACATCGATTGATGGATGATAGATGTCTTCGCCGTCGATCCTGATCTCGCCGGTGATGCTGCAGATATCGACCAGGTCATTCATGCGGTTGAAGCAGCGCAGCAGGGTCGACTTGCCGCAGCCGCTGGGACCGATGAAGGCCGTCACCCGCTTGCTGGCAATGTCCATGCTGATGTTCTTCAGCGCCTGGGTCTGACCATAGAACAGGTTCAGATCACGCACTGCCATCGAAATCTGCTCATTGCGCAGGCTCAATCGCTTGCGCGTGCTCGCGTTGGACAGACCGGAAGCGGCCTTCGGTAACTCTCGTTGGCTGGTTTCAATCATGTTGTCTAGTCACTCTCGCTCTTGTACTTCTCACGCAACCGGTTGCGGATGGCAATGGCGGTGAGGTTGAGAATCAGGATCAGCCCGACCAGCACCAGGGCCGTGGCATAGACCAGTGGCCGGGCCGCTTCGGCATTGGGGCTCTGGAAGCCGACATCGTAAATATGGAAACCCAGGTGCATGATGCGGCGTTCCAGATGCAGGTAGGGAAACTGGCCATCAAGCGGCAGGTTCGGCGCCAGCTTGACCACGCCGACCAGCATCAAGGGTGCCACCTCCCCGGCGGCTCGCGCCACCGCCAGAATGAGCCCGGTCATCATCGCCGGCGTGCTGACCGGAACAATGACCTTCCACAGGGTTTCAGCCTTGGTGGCCCCGAGCGCCAGAGAACCTTCACGCATGGCCTTGGGGATCCGGGTCAGTCCTTCCTCGGTGGAGACAATCACCACCGGCAATGTCAGCAGCGCCAGGGTCAGCGAGGCCCAGATCAGCCCTGGTGAGCCGAATGTCGGCGCCGGCAACGCTTCCGGGAAGAAAAGCTGGTCGATGTTGCCACCGAGGAAATAAACAAAAAACCCCAGACCGAACACACCGAAAACGATGGATGGCACCCCGGCCAGGTTGTTGACCGAAATTCGGACGATGCGGGTGACCGGCCCCTGCTTGGCGTATTCGCGCAGATAGATGGCTGCGAGCACGCCGAATGGCGTGACCACGATCGACATGATCAACACCATGATGACGGTGCCGAAGATTGCCGGAAAGATGCCACCCTCGGTATTGGCCTCACGCGGGTAGCCGCTGAGGAACCCCCAGAATCGTGCCCCGTATTCCTGCATCTTCTGCGGCAAGGTCATGGTATTGGCGCGGGTAGCCCGAACCACATCGGCCAGGGCAATGGTCACCTCGCGCCCGTCGCTGGCGCGCGCTACCAGCGAATCACGCCGGGCAGTCGCGCGCAGGGCCTGCAACTCGCTGAGCATCTCCTGGTAGACGGCATTCAGCCGCGCCACCTCGGCCTGGCTGCGAGCGATTTGATCCTGGCGCTCTGCCGCGGTCAGGCGATCATTCAGTTCGATGCGACGCTGCTCAAGACGCTCCTGCTCGATGCCGCGATTGATCCGGCCGATTTCGTAGCGCTCCATTTGCACGGTATCGGCAACCAGTTCGCTGCTGCGTTTCATCCGCTCGCGAAGTTCGGCGAAAGCCGCCTCCCCCTCTGCGACGACGCGATCACCTTCCTTGACCGCCAACAGATAACCGAAGAAATTTCCCCATTCGCGCCGCTCCAGCATGATCGCGTCGGACGGATAAGCGAATTCCTCAAGGAAATCACCAATGAACCACTGGAAGTCCCGCCCGGTCAGATCGCGGTTGCCAAGGTGAAACAGGTAGCGGGTCACCAGGTCCTGATCCTCCGGAACGTGGAAGCCAGCCTCACGCACCGCTTGCGCGGTCACCGTCTCGACAGTCCGGATGGTGCCCAGTACCGCAATTTCCTGACCGGCATTGTGAAAGGTTGTCTCCACGATCGGCGGCTGCCAGAAATGCCCCAGCCCGCGAACGGCAATCAACAGCAACAGCCCGACAACCATGATCACACTGATACTGACGGCCCCGGCAATCAGCCAGATCCAGGGATCACCGGATTTGAACCACTTACGCATTGGTGCCTCCCTTTCGGGAAGCGGGAAACGGGGAAAGGGAAACGGGGAAAGGGGTCAGCCTATTTCCATTGCCCTTTTCCGTTTCCCATTTTCCGGTTTCCGGGCTCATCTCGGCGCGGCCAGTAGAACGAGGTGGGATGAACGAACGAATCATTGCACTTCTCCAAGCCTCAAAGCGACGAATACTTCGCGCGCAGTCGCTGACGAACGACTTCGGCAATGGTATTGAGAATGAACGTGAAGCCGAACAGCACCAGCGCGGCGAGGAACAGCAGGCGGTAATGGGTGCCGCCCACTGCGGCTTCGGGCATTTCGACGGCGATGTTGGCCGACAGGGTGCGCATGCCCTCGAAGATATTGAAGTTGACCACCGGGCTGTTGCCGGTGGCCATCAGCACGATCATGGTTTCGCCGACCGCGCGACCGAAGCCGATCATCACGGCCGAGAAGATGCCCGGGCTGGCGGTCAGCAGGACGACGCCGATCACGGTCTGCCATGGCGTGGCGCCCAGTGCGAGCGAGCCCTGGGTCAAGTGCCTGGGCACGTTGAATACCGCGTCTTCGGCGATCGAGAAGATGGTCGGGATCACGGCAAATCCCATCGCGATGCCGACCACCAGGGCATTGCGCTGGTCGTACGTGATGCCAACATCGGTAAACCACTGACGCATGCTGCCGTCGAACAGCCAGATCTCGATCAGGGGACTCAAGGTCACGCACAACCAGCCCGTGAGCAAGACGACCGGGATCAGGATCGCCGCTTCCCAGCCGGGCGGCACCAGGAACCGCAGCGATCCTGGCCCATGACTCCAGGCATAGGCGGTCAGCAGCATGAACAGCGGCATCAGGACCAGGATTGAAAACACGGCCGGCAGGTGGCTTTCAATGAACGGCGCCATCCACAAGCCGGCCAGGAAGCCGAGAATGACGGTAGGCAGGGCTTCCATGACTTCGATCGTCGGCTTGACCAGGCCGCGCATTTTCGGGCTCATGAAGTAAGCCGTGTAGATCGCCCCGAATATGGCCAACGGCATCGCGAACAGCATGGCGTAAAACGCGGCCTTGAGCGTTCCGACCGACAACGGCACCAGGGAGAACTTGGGCTCGAATTCGTCCGTGGCCGATGAGGATTGCCAGACATAATCCGGCGATGAACGGCCTTCATACCAGACCTTGTTCCAAAGCGCGGTAAAGGACGATTCCGGATGACGGTTCCACAGGCCGACAAAATGGATTTGACCGCGACCGTCGGTCCAGAGCACACCATCGTTGCGCGGGGTCAGGGAGGCGTTGACGATTGGGTTATCGGACACCTGCTTGATGAACAACGTACTGGCCGAGGTGCCATAGTGAAGGCCAAGGTTCCCGCCCGCATCACCGACCAGAAAACCCTTTCGGGTAAATTCCGGAAAGATCGTGCTGATCGCGGCCGGATGTTGACGAAACTCCCGGATGCGAGTGATGCGACCGATATTGGCGCTGTCGCGGACAAGGAAGTATTGAGCCACCGTGCCGTCGGATCCACCGACGATTACAGATACCGTACCCAACAGGTATTCCATCGCGGTCACGCTCGGCACATCACCTGCGATCACACGGCGACTGTCCATCAGCCTGGCCTGCGAAGGGTTGGAAATGTCGTAGTAATGCAGAAAACCCTGCGCGTCACCCACAAACAGGATGCGCATGGTGATATCGATCAGGATGCGGGTAGGCGTGGCCGGAGGCGCAGGCAATTCGTAGTTTTCCCTGACGAATTCGGTCTCGCCGGTCAGGAACGAGCGGCGACTGACGTAACGCGTCAACAGCAGGCGACCATCAGCAGTGGCTGCAGCTATGCCGATGCCGGTCGAACCCTGCTGGATCGCCAGGGCATTCAGCGCCTGCCCCCCGTCATCGATGGTCACGATCTCCTGGCCGAGCGGCAGGGCCAATCTCGGGGTGACCAGCCGGACGTCCCCGGGAAAGGTGACGGCGTATTCATGCTGGACGACCGCGGCCGTGCCATCTGAAAGACCATACGCAACCAGACCGGTACGCGGCTCTCCGCTGGCGAAACTGACCACCTCGGCTTCACCGAGGTTCAACACGTGATCCTGCAGGGCAAGACCATCCTGCGGGTTGAAGAATGTCAGGGTGCCGTCGGCTGCGAATCGCACGGCCGCTTCCTGGTAGCGTTCACTGGCGAGGTAGAGATTCTCCGCGTCGCTGCCGGGATTGGGGTAGCTGACCGACGTGCCCAGGCTGGCGTTGCGCAGCAGCGGGGAAACCTCGATAAAGAGAAAAACGAAAATGAGTGCCAGTGAAAGCACCACTCCGTAGCCGGCGGCCGAGACCATGATGCGGGTCGACAAATCCATCAGATGACGAATGCGTCGCTGCTTGATCCGGCTGGCGGCATTCGGTAACAAGTCGCTGGTGGACGTCCGTTTGCCGATGGCGGTGCTGAGTGATGACATCTGACCTTGATTCCTGATTTGTTGGCAAGAGCGGACGGTTCAGGCGCGCAGTTTATAAAGCGTGTATGACAATGGCGTTACAAGGGAGATATTGTGGATTGGTGCGTCGGTGCGTCGATGGTCAGTGCGGGCACCCCACCCCCGTTGGTGGGGTGCCACGAGACAGCACCTGGAGAGGCTTTGATCAGTGTCAGTCGATGCCGAGTTCGCTGCGGAAGCGTGCTGCAACCGAGGCAGGCAGCGGAATGTAGCCATCGCGAACCACGACCTGCTGACCCTGCTTCGACAGCACCATCTTCATGAATTCGCGCTCCAGCGGAGCAAGCCCGCGATTCGGATGACGGTTGACGGTCAGGTACAGGAACCGGGCCAGCGGGTAGGAGCCGTCGGCTGCCGTTTCACCGGAAGGGGCAACCGGCGGGTTGCCGACCGGAATGGCCCGAACGCCGGAAGTCGCATAACCAATGCCGGAATAACCAATGCCATTCAAAGACTCGGCGACACCCTGGACAACTGATGAAGAACCCGGCTGCTCATTGATCGAGTTCTTGAAATCACCATCGCACATGGCGTGCTGGCGGAAGTAGCCGTAGGTGCCGGAAACTGCGTTGCGCGAATAAAGGGTGATGTCGCGATTGGCCCAGGCGCCGGTCAGGCCAACCTGGCCCCAGCGGGTGATGTCCTGAGCGCCACCGCAGCGACGGGTGGCCGAGAAAATCGCGTCCACCTGCTCGATGGTCAGACCCTCGATCGGGTTGTCACGGTTGACGAACACGGCGATGGTATCGATCCCCACGCCGACCACGGACATCGGATAGCCATGACGCTCTTCGAAAGCCTGCTGCTCGCTTTCACGTGGCATGCGGCTCATGGGGCCGAAGTTGGCGGTACCCTCGGCCATGGCCGGCGGCGCCGTCGAGGTGCCGGCACCCTGGATCTGGATGTTGACGTTCGGGTAGATGCTCTGGAATTCCTCGGCCCACAGCGTCATCAGGTTGTTCAGGGTATCGGAACCGATCGAGGACAGGTTGCCCGAAATTCCGGAAACCGGGGTGTATTCAGGCAAAGCCGGATCAACTTCGACCTGCGCGAAGGTCGATCCAGCGGCCAGTACGGTGCTGATGGCACCAAGGGAAAGCATTTTCTTCAACATGACTGATCTCCTGATCAATGGGATGTAGTCGAACACTGCAAAGGTTAGTGACCGTTTATGACGGGATGATTAAAAAGCCACCTGGGCACGCATCAGGAAAATACCGGGGTCATCCGAAACGCCACGACGATCCGTGCTGACATTGATGTAATTGGCCATGAAGCGCACGCGGCTGTTGGCGTACCAGTTCACACCAATCGTCCAGTTGTCCTGCTCGCCACCTTCAACGACACCATCATCAAGATTGACGTTGCTGACCCGGGCGGTCAGTTCCCAGGCGCCACCAGGCTTGGTCGGAGTTACGCCGCGGAATACACCGCCACGGTAGCCACGGGATTCGCCGGTCAGCACCCAGCTACCACTGACATACCAGCCGGAGAAATCCACATCTGAAAAGCCACCGCTACGGCTGACGTCAGCGCGCATGTATTCGCCCTGCACCGAAAACGGACCGGATTGCCACGCAGCTTCCAGGCCCAACTGGTTGATCCTGCTGACGTCATTGATCGCGCCGGTGTCGACCAGGCGCACGTTGGTGGGGCGGGACTCCGGTCGGGTGCGGAAACGCACCTGATCTAGATTGCTGTCCTCGGGCTGCTCGGTGCTGGCCGCAATACCCAGGTGAATCAGGGTCGAGTCAGTTTTGATCGGATTGAATGTGAAACGGCCACCAATACCCAGACCCTCATCGCCCGTGGTTGAGCGAACGCCCGAGCCCTGACCCTGACCGAACCCCATCACTGCCACGGTCCAGTTGTCACCACCATGACTGTATCCAATACCCATGCGGCGTGACTGGGCAAAGGTTGTGGTCGGCAACGAGCGCTCAATCAGGGAAATATTGTTCGAGCTGGTGATTTCTTCCAGGCCAAACGGGACCTTGAAATGACCGATGGTGAGATTGCCGGCAGACCAACCGGTGTAACGAAGGTAGACGTCATTGGCAGAGCTTGAGTTCTCGGCAAAATCATATTCAATCTGGAATGCCCAGTCATCATCGATTTTGCCACTCAGGCCAAGGCGGGCACGGCGGGCACGGAAACCATCACCCAGTTCGCTGTTGTCTTCGTCGTGGACTGCATAGTCCACATGGACACGACCGCGAGGATTGATTTCCAGCGCCGAGACATTCACGGCAACCATGGATAGTCCAATACCAATGGCCAGTACCAGCGGTTTCTTGTTCAGCATTTCCAAACTCCTCTCATTGAAGACATCGGTTGTTAAGTGCTCGTTTAAACAGGAGCCAAGATAGGGGCAAGCGATGTCAGACCAATGACGGCATTGTTTCAATTTGATGAAATCTGAAAAGCGGACTAACCGCAAAGACGCAAAGAGCGCGAAGGAAAAGCCTGAAAAGTGTGCACTGTCATTCCGAACGAGCGCAGCGGGGAACTAGGATATCGAGATGCTGCCTGTTGTAAAAAAAGACTGAAAAGCTTTAAACACTGAAGAAAAGGCTAAAGCAAAGGCAAAGGTGAATAAACGGCGAAGGGCCCGAAGATGGTGAAGGAAAAAGGCTTGAGATATAAAGCACAATTCTTAAAACCACTATTTTAGATTTTGATCTTCCTTCGCGCTCTTTGCGTCTTCGCGGTTAGTCTGC
>JBLRWT010000051.1:0-8890 GCA_047921095.1 Wenzhouxiangella sp.
CCACCGGACGGCGCGCCCGGGTTGTCGCACGACAGTTCCAGGGGGCCGAAATCCTTTACCGCTTGCGGCTTGATGGCGGCGAGGAGGTGACCGCGCTGTTTCCCAGTCATGATGATTTCGAGGTCAACAGTTCGATCGGCGTCGAGCTCGATGCCCAGCACCTGGTCCTGTTTCCAGCCGATCAACCCGCGGGCGTCATTTCACCCATCAGCAGCGACGCCATCTGAGGCTCCAGCAAGGGTTGCAGCTTGATCACCCGCTCGCGAAGTTGCTCACGATCGTCGGCCACCAGGGTGGCATGACCGACCTTTCGCCCCGCTCTCGGCTGCTTTCCATAATCATGCCAGCGCAAGCCGGGTACGGCCAGCAAGCGATTCGGGTCGGGCATGGAACCAATCCAGTTGAGCATCAGCGCATGGCCGCGCATGGCCGTGTCACCCAGAGGCAGATCGCAGACAGCTCGCAAGTGATTTTCGAACTGTGAAGTCACGCTGCCTTCTATAGTCCAATGCGCCGAGTTGTGGACACGCGGTGCAAACTCGTTGGCCAGCAAGCCGCTATCGGTGACAAACAGCTCCAGGGTCAGGCAGCCAACATAATCAAGTTGCTCCATCAGGCGACGAACCATTGTCCGTGCGGAATCGGAAACCGATTCATCGACCGGCGCCGGGGCTGATGCCAGCTTGAGGATGCCCTGGTCATGGACTGTCCAGCTCAATGGATAGAAAACCAATTCTCCAGCCGCCGAACGAACCGCCGTGATGGCGCACTCATGACTGTACCGGACCCAGCCTTCCAGGATCAGATCACGCCCCCCCAGTCCCGCCCAGGCAGGCTCCAGGTCTTCCATCGTGCGCAGCACAGCCTGGCCCTTGCCATCGTAGCCGAGCCGACGGGTCTTGAGGACGGCAGGCAGGCCGATACGCTCGATGGCTGACAGCAACTGGGGACGCGTTGAGACAGTCGCAAACGGGGGAACAGGGATTCCGAGTTGTTCGAACAGGGTCTTCTCGACCAGCCGATCCTGGGCCGAGGCGAAAGCTTCCGGCCCCGGGCGAACCGTCGTCTGGCTGGCCAGGCGGACCAGGACATCGGCCGGCACGTTCTCGAAGTCGCAGGTCACCCTTTCGCATGACTTGAAATCCGCTCGATCGGGCGCCTCCTCCCAGTTGGCCACCAGCAACTCGCCATAGCGCCGCGCACACGCGTCTTCAGCCGGGTCCAGGAAAACGAAATCAAGTCCCAGCGGAATGCCGGCGGCCGCCATCATCCGCGCCAGCTGCCCGCCACCGAGAATACCGACCCTCATCGCAGATCGGGAAGATCGTTTTCAAGGACCGCTTCGGTCTGGCGCTGACGCCAGGCCTGGTAGCGCGCGCGAATCCCCTCATCCTGGGTGCTCAGCGTGGCTGCCGCCCACAGGGCAGCATTGATGGCCCCTGCCTTGCCGATGGCCATGGTGCCAACCGGAACGCCCCCTGGCATCTGGACGATCGACAGGAGCGAGTCAAGACCGCTGAGGGTTCGCGACTGCACGGGCACGCCGATGACCGGCAGCAGGGATTTCGAAGCCACCATTCCAGGAAGATGCGCGGCGCCCCCGGCACCGGCAATGATGATCCGAAGACCCCTCTCGGCCGCCGTCTCGGCGTATTCAAACATCTGGTCAGGCGTACGATGGGCCGAGACCACGCGTGTTTCATGGGCAATGCCCAGGCTTTCGAGCGTCTCGGCAGCGTGACGCATCGTATCCCAGTCGCTCTGCGACCCCATGATGATTCCGACCAGTGGGGTGGTTTCCATGGCACCGTCTCCGCGCAGGAAAAAGAGGGAATGGTAGCAGGAAAATGGTTGGCTGGTTGGCTAGTTAAATCGCAGGGAGAGGTCGAGCGGGTCGATGCGCTTGGTCAGCTCACCCACTGAGATCTCGTCAACGCCTGACTCGGCAATCGAGCGCACGGATGTCAGATTGATCCCGCCCGAAGCTTCCAGTATCGCCTTGCCTTTTCCGATATCAACGGCCCGATGGAGGTCTTCGAGGTTGAAATTGTCGAGCATGATGCGATCGGCTCTGGCTGCAATGGCCTGCTCGAGTTCGTCCAGGGTTTCGACCTCGACCTCTACCTGCAGGGCCGGAAAACGTGCGCGCGCCTGTTGGACAGCGAGGCCAATGCCCCCGGCGGCAAGGATATGATTTTCCTTGAGCATGACCATGTCGTACAGCCCCATCCGATGGTTGTGCCCGCCGCCAATCACCACGGCATATTTCTGAGCCAGGCGCAATCCGGGCACGGTCTTGCGGGTATCGAGAATGCGCGCGCCCGTGCCGGCCACCGCGGCGACGTAGGCAGCCGTTCGGGTGGCGACGCCGGACAGGAGTTGAAGAAAATTGAGTGCGGTGCGCTCGGCCGTCAGGAGGGCATGGGCTGGACCCGAAATCTGGCAAAGGACCTGCCCTGCCTCCAATCGATGACCATCCTGTATCTGCCAGTCCAGCTTGCAGTCCGCAGAGACCCGCTGGAAGGCCGCGCTGGCCCAGTCGCTGCCGGCGAGAACCCCCTCCTGCCGCGTGATGAGCGTTGCCTGCGCCGAAGCGTTTGAACCAATCAAGGCAGCACTGGCATCGCCGGAGCCAATATCTTCAGCCAGGGCCGCAGCAACCTGGCGAGCAATGGCGGCCGGGTCTGGCTTCAAAGGGGGTCTTTGAACTGGGTCGTGCCGATTCCGCGCTCGGGCAGCAGCACCGGTATGCCGTCCTCGATGCCGTAGATCACTTTCTGATCGCGAGTCATCAGAGCCGCTTTCAGGGTGGACTTGACCGGTTCGTGATCAACGTACAGCACTTCACCGGAAGCGATGGCCGTGTTCAGCTTCTTGAGCTTGTCACGAGACAAGGGCAGCAATGGCTCATGGCTGACCGGGCAGCAAAGAATATCGAGCAGATGATCGGGAATAGTCATGCCCGCATTTTACTCCAACCCGTGTGCGGACGAAAACCGACCGACCAACGAATCCAGCCGTTACGGTAAACTTGTTTTTTCAAAAGACCCGAATGACACCGATGGGACCCGCCACACGCTACCTGGACATCAGCAAGCCATTCCCCATGTACCGAGGGGACAAGTTGCCTGGCCTGCGCCTGGCGTGGGAAAGCTGGGGTCGACTCAACAAGGACAAATCCAACGCCATCCTGGTCTTCACCGGCTTGTCACCCGGTGCGCACGCGGCCTCGAGCGTCCAGGATCCGGAGCCTGGCTGGTGGGAGGAGATGATCGGACCAGGCAAGCCAATCGACACCAACCGATACTTTGTCCTGTGTGTCAATTCGCTTGGTTCCTGCAAAGGCTCGACCGGACCGGCGAGCATCAACCCGTCCACCGGCAAGCCATGGCGGTTGCAGTTTCCGGAACTGGCCATCGAAGACATCGCACGGGCCACGCGCCTGGTGGTCGACCACCTCGGCATCAGCCTGCTGCACGCCGTCGTCGGTCCGTCGATGGGCGGGCTGACAGCCATGGCCTGGCTGAAACAGTTTCCCAAAACCACCCAGCGCATCGCGCTGATCTCGACAGCCTGCTCGGCCACGCCCTTTGCCATCGCCATTCGATCATTGCAGCGCGAAGCAATCGTCACTGACCGCAACTTTCGCGATGGCACCTATACCGAGGACGACTGGCCCGAAGTCGGCATGCGCCTGGCCCGCAAGCTGGGCATGATCACCTACCGCTCGGCAACCGAGTGGCGTCAACGCTTTGGTCGTCGGCGCCAGGATTATTTTCCCGCCACCCTGTTCGGCATGCGTTTCGAAGTTGAATCCTACCTGGAAACGCACGCCAGAAAGTTCGTCGGCCAGTTCGATCCGTGTTGTTATCTCTACCTGTCACGCGCCATGGACATGTTCGACGCCTGTGACAGCGACGAAAGCCTCAAGAGTTTGTTTGCCCGCAGCTTCGACGGTCACGCCCTGGTGCTGGGCGTCGAGACCGACATCCTCTTCCCCCTCTTCCAGCAGCAAGATCTGGCCAGCGCACTGGAGTCCACGGGTTCCGAGGTCAGCTATCATGCGCTGCCTTCGGTCCAGGGTCACGATGCCTTTCTGGTAGACTTTGAGTCATTTGGACCACCAATCAGGGAGTGGCTTGAATGAGTCTCGAGTTTCAGGGCAAGGACATCATGATCGAAAAGGTGAGCGAGGCCGTCAGCGGCGATTGCCCCAAGGCCATCACCGATTGTTTGCGTGACTGTCTGTGCGAACTGATGCAGGATGATCGCATCAGCCTGCCCGAATGTGTCTTTGACCATCATACTGACCATTACAGCCGTCGCCTGATCCACCAGGACGATGATCAGGGGTATTCAATCCTGGCCATGACCTGGGGGCCGCTTCAGTCAACTCCGGTGCATGACCATGCCGGGATGTGGTGCGTCGAGGCCGTCTGGCACGGCGAAATCGAAGTTGCCCAGTATGAACTCATGGAACGCCGTGATGATCGGTATCGACTCGAGCGGCGCACGATCATGCGGACCGGCGTGGGCAGTGCCGGCAGCCTGATTCCACCGCACGAATATCACACCATTGCCAATCCTGACCAGAAGCGTCCGGCGGTAACAATCCACATTTACGCTGGCGAAATGGGTCAGTGCTCCGTCTTCGCCCCGCTCGAATCGGACTGGTACCAACGTCATTTCCGGGAGCTCAGCCTGGATTCCAACTGACTCAGCTTGATTCAGCGCTTTACATCGGCCCCCCAAGCAACGAAAATAGCGACCTCCCCCCGCCGGGGTGGCGGAACTGGTAGACGCGCCGGACTCAAAATCCGGTTCTGGTAACAGAGTGGGGGTTCGATTCCCCCCCCCGGCACCATCATTCAAAACAAAACCGCCGGCACAAAGGCCGGCGGTTTTTTCCGTGCGCTATGTGCTCAGTCTCTCCGGCGTCGCTCTGTGCTTCCCGACCGCTGCGGAGCGGCTGGAGTTGACCGCTGGGTTGGCGGCGCCGAACGCTGTGGCGCGCTACGCGGTGCTGGAGCAGAAGACCGTTGGGGCGCCTGTACCGGTGCCTGGCGCTGGGGCGCGACCTGCACTGGCGCCTGACGCTGGGTTGCCACTGGCGCGGTTGTCTGGCGCTGTTGCGGCGTTGCCCTGGCCGGTGCCTGCTGCCTGGGAGCCGGTGCTGAACGTGCTGCAGGTGGCTCTGCTCTTGCAGCCGCGGCTTCACGTGCTGGCGCCTGTCGAGCCGGCTGCGCCCGCTCGACCGCTGGTCGTACAGCCTGACGCTGGCTCTGGGTTGGCGTAGCCTCACGCTGACGTACCGGCGCTTGTCGCTGAGCGTCTGGACGCACCGGGCTGGTCGCACCGCCACCCGGGCGCGCGGCTCTTTCAGTCGGTGAACCCTGCGCAGTCCGCGTACCCTGCGAACGCTCAGCCAGGTTCTCCTGCAATTGGCGAGCATTGCGCTCCGATGTTGCCGGGCGCTGTCCCGCCGCGCGGGATGGTGTCGCCTCTCGTGAACCTGCCGCCGAACCTGCGACAGATCGTTGATCGGTTCTGGTAGCGGTTCGCTCCGTTCTGGCAGCTGTTCGTTCCGGCGCACGTTGAGTGGCGCGCTCGCTGCTGTCCCGGCGAGCCGTCGATCGCTGGGCCCGGTCAATGGCGCCCAACTCGGTACGCTCGCGGCGCTGGGCAGCCCAGTCACGTTGCTCGCTGCGCTGCTGGGCTGCACGAACAGGCGTCGTACGCTCATTTACGCGACGGCTACCGGTGTCCCGTCCGCTTCGTTCCTGGACAAACCGCTGCTCTGATACACCCTGGTGGTAGCTGACACCACGACGGTGACGGGGATTGTGCTGCCAGTGACGGGCGTCACTGTAACGCGCGACTTCCCGGCCCGACCGGAAGTAACGGTGATTGAGGCGAGGCTGATGCACCACCACAACCTGGCGTCGCGACCAGTGGAACGAGCTGAAGTAAAAAGCTGGAGCAACGCGGTAGGCCGGGCCCCAGTAAAAACTCACGCTCGCACGATAACGGGGCGGATGACTCCAGTAGACGGGCGGATAGCCAGCCCACCACCAGCCGCCGTAGACAACGCGCGGGTCGTAGTACGGAACATAGACGACCTGTGTGCGGGCCGGCTCGATGTAGATGTATTCGGTTTCGCGAACCACGCGAACATGCTCGTCGGTCTTGAGGCTGCCGTGAGCGTAGGCACGGCTGCGCAAGCCTTGAATCGTTTCGACGACCTGCTCTTCCTGGACCATGAAGGCGTCGCCCAGGCGATGCGTCCATTCCAGATCCTCGTCCAGCCGGTTCAGCAATTCAGGAAAAGCCACCAGCGCCATTACGCTTGGATCCCATTCCATGCCCTCGACGGCAGCCACAGCTTCTTCTCCACTGAGGCCGGGATTGGCGCGTGACCAGCGGGCCGCCTGAATCACTTCCAGCGGATAGGTGGCCGCGATCAGAACATGCGACAGGACGGTATCTGGATACAATGCGATCGGCGCCAGCATCTGGTCGAGCTCAGCCTGGCTGAACCACGGCTCGTCGGCATGACTGCTGCTGGACAGGCTCAGACCGAATGCCAGAAGTGACGCGAGAATCAGTGCATTTAACGCTTTCATATTGATGCCTCCTTGGCGACCACGGTGATCGCTGTACTGCCTTTGTACACCGAAGCGCCTGAAGGCAAGCTGAACCAGCAACACGGGTCGTCCATAAAAAAGGGCAGGGTCGAGACCCTGCCCTTTTTCCAAGCCTCGCTGCCTGAAACTACAGGTCGCGGGCGACCCTGAACCCCACTCGCATATCGGTACTGTTCGCGGTACTCGACAAACGGAAGGCTGACCGGGACATCGCGGGCGTACTTGACCAGGACCCACCCTTGATGACACGCCGGTCACAGCCTGGATTGACCCAGGCAGAGCCATCACCCGGAGCCCGCACGAAACTGTCATGCCAACAGTCCTTGGTCCATTGCATCACGTTGCCGGACATATCGTACAGTCCGAACGGGTTGGGTTCGAAGGAGCCGACCGGTGCCGGGCCCCAATGACCATCGTTATATCGTCGAAAGGCGACGTTCCAGCGTGCACTGGTCGGAGAACTGTCACCGTCTCCGGTCAGGTTCTCGACCACCTCGCGGGGGCTGCCATCACCCCACCAGTAGCGCGACTGGGTGCCAGCGCGCAAGGCATACTCAAACTCGGCTTCAGACGGCAACCGATAGTTGCGGCCGGTCTGCTCGCTCAGCCAGGCGGCAAAAGCCTCAACATCGTTCCAGGAAACGTGAATGACCGGCAGGCTCGGATCGGCGGTGTTGCCGATATAGTCCTCACGCCAGGTGATATTGTTCTGTCGGTCCATCCGGCCGGACCGCGGATCGTAAATCCGGGATGATCCGGCGCGCTCGGCGTCGGTTCGATAACCGGTATTATCGACAAACACGGCGAACTCACCAACCGAAACTTCGGTCCGTCCCATGGCGAAACCCCGCTCGAAGGTGACCCGGTGCCGCGGACCCTCATTGCTGAACCGGTCACTTTCATTATCGGGCGAGCCCATCATGAAGCTGCCAGCCGGAATGACGATCATGGTCGGCCCTTCGCGACCCAATCGGTCCATCGAGTCAGAGAACACCTGGCCAGGCTCGAAACTGCCATAGATTCGAGCATCAATCAGTGATGTCTGCAAGGCTTCGATCCGGCTCCGTTCGTAGCCCAGCGCGACCATGTGAGTGATACCTGCCTCGGCTTCATCGAAGCGTCCGCTGTCGATGTCTGAGAGCACCGTGCGATCCAACTCCTGAAGGTACGACTGCCGACCCGCACGCATGATGTCACGGGCTTCCTGGACGGCTGTCGGGTCATCGTGGATGTCCTCGGCTTGAGCCACCAGGCCTTCGGCCCCTTCGAAGTCAAACTCTTCAGAAAGGCGCAGCGCTTGGGCAAGAATTGCCTGGTGCGTGCTCGCCAATCCAGCCTGCGCAGCCGCGTTGGTGGGTTCGAGAGCCAGCACCTGGCGATAAAGGTCAACAGCGCTTTGTCCCGGAGGAGTCAGCAGGTTGTCGGCAGCCAGGGCCGCATCGGCTTCGGCCAGCGTCTGGCGAACCGATGCACGGCGAGTAATTTCAGCCCTGACAGTGTCGAGCACAGGTCTTCCCGGGGAAAATTCAGCGATGACCGAAACCAGTTGCTGGGCCAACGCGATGTCTCCGGCGCTCAATGCTGCATTGGCATCTGCCTCGACTTCGTCCATCAGCGCTTCAAGCGCGTCGCGAATATCCGGGTCGTTGGGGACAAACGCTCTGCGGGCCAACAGCGTTTGCAGGTACGCATCCTGATCAGGATCCGGCAGACTGACTTCCGGCTGCCTTGCGACCGGCTGGGATGGCATATCGATCGTTGGAATATCCAATGACCATTCGTCAGCACCCTCGCCAACGACATCGCCCAGGCGCCGAACAGCCCGGCGCTGACGCTCATCGGTGACTTGGCCTTCTTCCGTGGACTCTGCCTCTTCGCCCGGATCCTGCGCATGCAAGTTCACGCCGGTCAGCGACAATGCCAATATGAGTAACAGAACGATATATTTCATCAAAACCCCTTGCTCCGCTGGTTGGGCGTTATTATTCGCTACAATACTTCGGTTCTCGAGCCGCTTTCCTGTCCAAAATAGCTGATCCGGGGCGCGGTCACAACATTGTTCAGCAAGCATTCATCCCAAATGACTGAAATACCTTCGCAGGTTGACCTGACTTCGACCGAAATCCGGAATGCCGAAACAGCGGTACACGAAGCACAGATGATCGGGCCAGTGGATTCGTTGTCCGAGTGCATTTCAGAATGGTCACAAGCTACCACACTCGGGCTGGATACTGAATTCGTACGTG
>JBLRWT010000052.1:0-8863 GCA_047921095.1 Wenzhouxiangella sp.
AAGCTTGAAAGCTGACTAACCGCGAAGACGCGAAGAGCGCGAAGAGAAAGAATTAACAGCTCTTCTTTGCGACCTTTGCGTCTTCGCGGTTAGTCGCTTTTCAAGGTTTCTCAATCACGCTTTTTGTTCATCGTTCCCTCGGGGTCGGACCAGGCTTCGTGGTCGATATTCAGGTCGGCGAACTTTCTTGAATCGAATACCGGCTTCAGTCCTGCCCGTGATTGGTCATCGTAATCGCGCATCAGGCGGAAACAGACCTTCAGCATCAGCGCCAGCGCCAGCAGGTTGACCAGCGCCAGCAAGGCCATGGTCAAATCGGCGAAGCTGAAGATGGTACTCAGGTCCTGCATCGATCCCCACAGGATCAGCGCCAGCATCAGCAGGCGGAAGACGATGAACATTACCCGGTTGTCCGGGTTGATCCAGTTGGTCGCATTCTCGCCGAGGTAGAAGTTGTAAAGGATGGAGCTGAATACGAACATCAGCAGGATCATGCTGACAAAGGTCTGGCCCCAGGGGCCGACGTGATGAGCCAGCGCCAGCTGGGTCAGCACGACACCGTCGCCGATGCCGGGCTCGTGAATGCCGGCCAGCAGGATGATGAAGGCCGTGGCGGTGCAGATCACCGCGGTATCGATGAACACGCTGAACGATTGGACGATGCCCTGGTTGACCGGGTGCGGCACGGCCGCCACCGCCGCGACGTTCGGGGCGCTTCCCAAGCCGGCCTCGTTGGAAAACAGGCCGCGTCTGACCCCCATCATGATCGCCGCGCCGATGCCGCCACCGATGGCCTGCTCAAGGCCGAAAGCGCTCTGGATGATGATATTCAGCACCGCCGGGACCTGGCTCACGTTGAGACCGATCACCACGATGGCGACCATGACATAGAGCACGGCCATGATGGGCACCACCCACTCGGTCACCCGCGAAATGCGCTGCACGCCGCCGAAAATGGTGACGCCGACCACCAGGGTCAGCGCGATGCCGGTGATATGCGTCGGCACACCGAATGCCTCTTCCAGCGATGAGGAGGCGACAAAGGACTGCAGCGCGACGAAGGCCAGGCCGAACGTGACCAGCAGCAGGACCGAAAACACCACGCCCAGCCAGCGCTTGCCCAGGCCGCGCTCGATGTAATACATCGGCCCGCCGCGGAAAGTCGCTGTCTTGCTGTCGCGCGTCTTGTAGGCCTGGGCCAGGGTGGATTCGAAGAAACTGGTGGCCATGCCAATCAGGCCGACCATCCACATCCAGAACACCGCGCCGGGGCCACCGAGGGTGATTGCCACGGCCACCCCGGCGATATTGCCAGCACCGACCCGACCGGCCACGCTGAGGGTCAAGGCCTGGAAGGAAGAGACTTGCCCGGGCTGGTGCTTGAACGCCTGGCCAAGCACTCGGAACATCTCGACAAAATAACGAATTTGCACGAAGCGCGAGCCGATCGTGAAGATCAGACCCATGGTCACCAGCACGGCAACCAGGACGTAGGACCATAAAAAATCGGTTAGCGTTGCGAGCATCCCTTCCTCTCCTGATTCAAAGTTTCAATCGGTGTCTGCGCACCGGTTCGTGTCTGTTCACCCGACGACTCAATCCCAACCCGACTCAATGAGGCTCGCGGCCGAGCAGGCGTGCCAGGTAGTTTTCGCGTTCTTCTTCGGTGACGCGGCGCGGGGTAGTGTACCGCGCGTGGGAGCCCGGATCCCGGGGGTCGAACAGCACGCCCCAGAGCGGGCGCTGACTGGCCGGATCGATCGCGTAGCGGAAATCGCCGACAAACCAGTGATCGTTCTGGTCGTAGTCGGGGAAGCGAAACAGCCAGCGGGATGAAAAATGATCAAATCGGCGCAAATCATGACCCAGCCGCGTGTCTGCGTCAAAGGGCTCGGGATCGAATGCCCTGACCGCGCCACCCGGCCAGAAACGCGTTTCGGTTCCCGGCAGGTTGCGAATGGCAACCAGGTGAAAATGCTCACCATCATCCACCATGGCCCGCCACAGGATGGTCGTGGCAAAGGCCGGCTTGGCCACCGCGCGCTCGATCTCGATCCCTTCGCGCAAGGCCCAGTGTTCCAGCGACTGTTCGGCACGATGATTCTGCGCGGCAGCCAGGCCCATGTACAACAGCATCCAGCCCCAGGCCGCGGCCAGCGGCCAGCGCCGCCGTTTCCAGAAAGCCATCGCCAGCAGCCCGAACAGCGGCAGCGTGTAAACGGGATCAATCACGCTGATCCAGTTCCAGGCCACCCGGGTGTCGGAAAAAGGCCAGAACAGGTAGGTGCCATAGGAAGTACAGGCATCGAGCAGACCATGGGACGCGTAGCCGAGAAAACACCAGAGGTAAAGCAGGCCAAATGGCGTCTTGCGGCGAAAGAATGGCCAGAGTGCCAGGGCGACCGCGAGGGCGCCTACGGGTATGAAAGCCAGTGAGTGGGTGAAATGGCGATGGTATTCAATGGCCAGCAGCGGATCCTGGCTGGACCGAATCAGAATATCCAGATCCGGCGCCATGCCGCCCAACCAGCCGGCCACGGCGGCCTGGCGCATGCGTTCGCGCCTTGCCGCCGGCAAGGCCCAGAGGCTGCCGAATACACCCTGAGTGAATGGATCCATTAATCGGTTATGCTAAAAGCTTCGAAGCCAAGTGTAACCAAAACGCGATCATGTACCGACAATACCTGACGGGCGCGGCCCTGCTGCTCCTGCTGAGCGCATGCTCGAGCACACCTTCCGATTGTGCCGGCCAGACCGGCTTTGATCTGGGCAAAAAGGGCATTGAACCGCCGGCCAATTGCCAGGAAGCAAGCTTCACCGGCGCCTGGAACCTGGGCCACAGCCTGGCCGAGCTGGAATCAGAGCGAGCGGAGCTGCGCGCCAGGCAAGCCGACCTGGAGCCTGGCGAGCGTATGCGCCTGCGCGTCCTTGAACGCGACATCCCCGAACTGGAAACCCTGGCCCGGATTCACGGTTTCATCGAACCCGGAACCGTAGATCAATAGAAGCGGGGCACAGACTGTGCCCCGCCAAATCTGAACCTTTAACGCGTCGCCTCGCACAGGCAGTGGGCCATGATGCCGGGCCGTCCGGCTCGGGTGCTTTCGGCCACGATGCGCAAGTCATTCATCAGGTTCTGGCGCAACTCGCGCGGCACCAGGTTGAGCAGGGACGAGCCACCCGGCTGGTAACCGGCCTTGACGATGGCTTGCGCGCCCATCTGGGTCAGGAATGCCTGCCACGGGGCAAGCGTCGGCTCGACGTAAGTGATCGCGTAATCATCACCCAGCCCGGCAATCCGGGCCGCCGAGTCGATCGCATCGGTCAGGTTGCCAAGCTGATCGATCAGTCCGCGCTCCAGCGCCTGGGCGCCGCTCCAGACTCGCCCCTGGGCGACTTCATGTACGGCTTCAACATCCATGTTCCGGCTTTCGGCGACAAGGGTCAGGAAGTCCTGGTAGGTCGCCTGGGTATATGTTGTCAACAGCGAGCGGCCTTCGTCAGTCAGGGAACGATCCAGGCGCAGGGCGCCGGCCAGCGGCGTGGTACCGACGCCATCGGTATGGATGCCGATTCTGCTCAGCGTTTCCTCGAAGGTCGGAAAGAAGCCGATCACACCGATCGAGCCAGTGATGGTGGTCGGGTAGGCCCAGACTTCATCTGCTCCCATTGCCACCCAGTAACCGCCAGAGGCGGCGACATCGCCCATGCTGATCACAACCGGCTTGCCGGCCTCGCGCAGCGCCAGCAGTTCACGGCGAATGATCTCGGAGGCAAAGGCACTGCCGCCACCGGAATTCACTCGAAACACCACGGCCTTGATATTGTCATCACGGGCGGCTTCACGAATCAATCGTGAGGTCGATTCCGATCCGATCGTTCCGGGTGGCTGGATACCCTCCGTGATCAGCCCCTCGGCAACGATCACGCCGACCTGGTTGCGCGCAACCACGCGCGGTGCCGGGCGGACATAATCGCGAAAGCTGACATGGCGATAGCTGCCGTTATGATTCGGCGCGCCGCGCTGGGCCAATTCCGCCCGCACTTCCGGACGGCTGACCAGACGATCAACCAGACCATTCTCCAAAGCCATCGCGGCGAAGTTGCCACCGGCACGGTCGAAATAGGTTTCGAAGTCGCTGGTCAACTCGACCAGTCGTTCGACCGGCATGCCACGATTCATGGCAACGGTCGCAAGGTACTCCTGCCAGAGCGCACTCAGCCAGTATTCGCTGGCTTCGCGATCAGCATCCGACATGTCGTTGCGCTCGTACGGCTCCATCGCCGACTTGTAATCGCCGGTCTTGAACAGGTTGATTTCCACGCCCAGCCTGTCCAGACCCTCGCGGTAGTAATTGCGGAACCGGCCATAGCCCTCGAGCAGGATCAGCCCGTCACGGTCCAGCCAGATCTCATCGGCCTGCGATGCGAGGAAATACTGGCCCTGACCCATGTAGCCACCGTAGGCAATCAATGCCTTTCCCGATTCGCGAAAGCGGCCAAAACCTTCGGTCAACTCGCGCATCGTGCCGGCGCCGACACCCCACAACTCATCGGTATGGATCAGCACCTGGGTAATCCGATCGTCCTCGGCGGCCTGGTCCAGGCTACGGAGCAAGTCACGAAGACGTGTTTCCGGCATGTCCTGGCCCAGGGCTTCGTTGACAAATCGCTCCATCGGCGTGCCACTGAATTCCTCGACGATCAGTCCGCGTGGTGCCAGCACCATGGTGGTGTCATCGTCAAGAATAAGCCGGTCATCACCGGCGAAAATCAGGCCAATGATCAATGCCAGCACGACCAGGAAAAGAATATTGAACACGGCAATCCTGAACGCGGTCAGTCCGCGCCAGAAGCCCAGCCAGAGGCGAACCAGGATCGATCGATCGGAATCAGCCATGAAGATCACAGTTTGAAAAGAGAACCGCCATTCTAGTTCGCCGGGGTCAAGGGGGCAATGTGCCGGAGGTCATGGACCTGGATCAGAGTGTTGCCGACCCGGGTTGGGCGCGCGAAATGCGAAGGAAACGTCCGCCGAGCAGGAAAGCGGCGAGGCTCAACCCAACGATCACCCCCACCCACATGCCAGCCGGGCCCCAATCGAGGCGAAAGGTCAGGTACCAGCCGCAGCTCAGGCCAACGAGCCAGTACGCCACCACGCTGTAAAGCATGGGAATACGCGTATCCTTCAGCCCACGCAGCGCTCCTGCCGCGGAGGCCTGAATGCAATCGGCAAGCTGGAAAATGGCGGCGAAGAACAACAGGCTGACCGCCAAGCTCGCAACCTCGGGCTCGCTGGTGTACATGGCGACGATAAGCTCGGGAAATGCCAGCATGAACGCCGCCGAGACCACGCCAAAGCTGACAGCGATCGACATGCCCACCAGCCCCGCGCGACGCGCGCCATCAGGATCACCGCGACCGATCGCATTGCCGACCCGCACCGTGATCGCACCTGCCAGGCCCAGCGGCACCATGAACATCAAACCGGCGTAGTTCATGGCCACCTGGTGGGCAGCAACCGGGACCGCACCCAGCGTACCGATTAGCAAGGCAGTGCCGACAAACAGCCCACCTTCCAGAAACACCATGATGCCAATCGGCAAGCCGAGTTTCATTAGTGCGCTGATTTCACGCCAGTTGGGCCAACTCAGACGCTCATACAGCGCATACGGGGCATAGCGCGGCCGCAGCGCGATCCAGCCCGCCAGCACAACAAGCTGAAACCAGAACACGATCGCCGTTGCCCAGCCGGCACCCACCGCGCCCATGGCCGGAACGCCAAGCTTGCCGAACATCAACACGTAGTTGAGCGGGATATTGCAGACTATTCCCAATACGCCCACGTACATGGTCGGCCGGGTATAGCCGGTGCCTTCGGAAAAAAAGCGCAACACCATCATGGCGCAAAGCGCGGGCGCGCCCCAACTGATGGCGCGAAGATAGGCCATCGCCAGATCGGCCACCTGCTCGTCGACCTCCAAAGCATCCATCACCCACCCGGTTCCACGGACGACAATGAACAGGCCAACAGACAGACCGAGCGCCAACCACAGGGCCTGGCGGGTGAATTCACCAGCCTGGCGTTTGCGTCCGCCGCCATCGAGCTGGGCGACCGTAGCCGACACGGCGAGCAACACGCCGAGCACAAACAAAAAGCCCGCCGCCCAGATCGAGGAGCCCACGGCAATCGCACCGAGATCGATCGTGCCGATCCGGCCGGCCATTACCGTGTCGACGAAATTCATGCCAAAATTGGTCACCTGACCGATGATCAGCGGCCCGGCCAGGACCAGCGTGCGCACGATCTCCCAACGCAGATCAGATTTGTGCAGGCTAGGGGCTGACATAGACTGGTCGACAACTGAACAAGGCAGCGGCATTGTCCGCCGTGCCAATCAGGCTTGCAAGCCACACACCGGACAAGGGTCTCCGGCGGTCGGGCAAAACCATCAAACCCGGAGCGAGAAGTTCATGAGCGTCATTTACGAAGTCAACCTGCAGGCGGACCCGGCGATCGCGGCCGACTTTGCCATCTGGCTCAGGGGGCATATCGACGAAATGGTGGCCCTGCCCGGTTTTGTAGGCGCGGAGATCTGCCGGGAAGAGAAATCGGGTGAGCTGGCGCCGGCCTGGAGCGTCCGCTACCACCTCAGCAGTCGTGCCGCCCTGGAAGACTATTTCAACAATCACGCTGAGCAAATGCGCTCGCAGGGTCTGGAGCGCTTCGGCAGCCAGTTTACCGCCAGCCGCAGAATACTTGAGCCGTTGGCTGGAAGAGGGTGAGAGGGGAGAGGGTTAAAGACGCGACTGCTCAGGCGTAATGCCGTTCCAGCCAGGTCCAGATGGCCCTGAGGCCCTGGGCTTCGCCACCGGCCGGACGCCCCGGCCTGTCACCCAGGTTCCAGGCGTAGACATCCAGGTGGAACCAGTCCACGCCGGGGTCGACAAAGTGGTCCAGGAACAGTGCTGCAGTGATGCTGCCTCCGAATTTACTGGTTCCCGTGTTCGACAGGTCGGCAATGGCCGGCTGAATCTGGCTGCGGTAGCCTTCGAACAGCGGCATGTGCCAGAGTGGGTCTTCTAGATCTGCGGACAAATCCTGGATCGTGCGCGCCGAAGTCGTGTCGCGCGCGTAGATCGGGGGCAGATCCTCTCCCAGCGCCACCCGCGCGGCCCCAGTCAGGGTGGCGAAATCGATCACCCGCTCGGCGCCTTCCTCACAGGCCAGGGTCAGGGCATCGGACAGCACCACCCGGCCCTCGGCATCGGTATTGCCGATCTCCACCGTGGTGCCCTTACGCGTCCGGATGATATCGGAGGGGCGATAGGCATTGCCCGCAATCGCGTTCTCCACCGCCGGAATATAGACTCGCAGATTGACCTTCAAACCGAGGGACATGATCACCTTGGCGAGGCCCAGTACGTGGGCCGCACCACCCATGTCCTTTTTCATCAGGACCATGCCGGAGCCCGGCTTGATATCGAGCCCGCCAGAGTCGAACACCACGCCCTTGCCGACCAGTGCCAGTGCCGGGGCGTCTGCATCGCCCCACTGCATGCGAATCAGGCGGGGTGGACGGGTCGATGCCTGGCCAACAACATGGATGGCCGGAAATTCCTCCTGCAAGCGCTGGCCTTCGATCACGTCGCAGTCGGCGCCGTGTTCCGTCGCCAGATCGCGCGCGACATCGGCCAGTTCGGCGGGGCCGAGATCCAGGGCGGGGGTATTGACCAGGTCTCGCACCAGCCACGATGCTTCAACCAGTGTTTTCACCGCTTTCTCCTGAGCCTGCGGCAGTGCCAGCCGGGCCTTGATTTCAGGCACAGCCTTGTAGCGATCGAATCGATAACAACCCAGACCCCAGCCGATCAGCGCCCGTTCCAGCGCTTCGTCCGACCAGTCCGAATCCAGTCGGTAGTCACCCACCGGCAGAACCGTCGGTAGATGAGCCAGCGCCCAGAGGCGATCTTCCGATCCTCGCCCGGCCAGCACACAAGCGATGCCGCCCTGTGGGTCCGGCACCAGCAGGTGGGAGGCCGGGCTCGCATCGAAGCCGCTGGCCGCGACCCAGCTACGCTGCCCAGCCGGCGCGTCTTTCAGCCAGATGGCAAGTCCGGCCTTGTCGAGGGAATGTAATGGAATGGTGTTGGCGGAGGTATCGGTGAACATTATTCAGACTGCCCTTTTGATCAGCGGACTAGTGTACCCCGACCATGTCAGGATGGTGCCTGGCTGGCCGCATTGAACCTGCCGGTGTTGAGAAAGGTGGCAACCGCTTCGGCGACCCGGCCATTGATCACCAGGCCGGTGTGGGAGACGGGCAATTCCAGCATTTCGGAGTTTTCGAGGCGGGTTTCGGTGGCCTGGATGGTGCCATCATGCGGCTTGGACAGCGGCTTGATCAAGCGGCCCAGACCGATGCCGCTGGTGCCGGCGATCACGCCGGTCTGATGGCTTGCCGGTGCGCGGTTGTAGCCGTGCTCGAAGGCAGTCGCCGCAGCGCCGATCAAAGGACGGGTCGGCTTGAGCTCGAGCATTCGGCTGGCCACCGCCGAACCCCGCGCCGGCGCACCGAGCAGCACAACCCTGCCCGCAGGCAAATCCGCATAGCGATCCAGCATATGCAGAACGACCAAACCGCCGAGACTGTGCCCGACGAAGTCAAGTTGCTGACCGCCCAACTCGCGAGCAAAGGCGTGTAACGAAGCCGAAGCGCTGGCAACCTTTTGCGACAGCGTCCGGTAGCGAAACTGGTGACATTCCAACCCCAGCCCCGTCAACCTGCGATCGAGCACCCGCAGGCTGAGTGGCCCGTACCAGAGCCCATGAACCAGAACAACGCGACGGCCCATCGTTTAC
>JBLRWT010000053.1:0-8825 GCA_047921095.1 Wenzhouxiangella sp.
GGCTGCAGCGTCCAGCGGCCGGCTTCTTTCAGCGTAGCCACGCCCCTACCCAGATCAGCCCACCGATCGACAGCATCAGCAGGCCGGCTACCGGCAAGCGACACAAGTACTTCTCCAACGCAGCGAAGGGCCGATGCCAGGCCCGCTGCGAACCGAGGGCGGGGAGTGCACCTGACCATTTGATCCGATCGCGTCCGGCCACAAGCTGCCGGGCGAGTGCTTCCAGCGCCACCACCAGATCACCTTCGGGCAGAACTGTTCGCTTTTCGGGCAGCAGGCGCGCCGTGATCACCACCACCACCACGGCGATCAGGATCGGCCACGTGGCCGACCAGACACTGACCAGGGTCAGCGAGTACAACAGGTCTTGATGAATGGCCCAGACCCAGGGCAAGAGCAGGGCAAGCAAAGTGAGGGTGATCCATTCCGGCCGCAGCGGGGCTGGATTCCCCTCCAGTTTTCCGGCCAGTTTCCAGACCCGCCACATGATCAGTGCCGAGGCGGTTGAAGTCAGTGTGATCAGCAGCACCCACAGCCCTTCGGGCAATGCCTGCTCTGCGCCGGACTTGAGCCAGCCCTTGGCAATGTACCCAGTGGTCAGGGGTGCGGCCGTGATCGAAAGCGCCGGCAATGCGACCAGGGCCATTCGCCAGCCTGAGCGGGCCGGCTGCGAGCCGCAGGCAAGAAAAAGCGACGCCTTGTTCAAGCCGTGGTGAAGAACAAGCAGACCAATGACCGGCAGCATGGATTCGGCGCGTTCGGGCGCGATGTAGAGCAGGGCGAAGGCGCACAGCAGCAGGCCCATCTGGCTGATTGTGGAATAAGCGAGCACGGTCTTGATGCGCTGCTGGGCTAGACCGAGGGCTGCTCCGGCAAAGACGGTGAACAAGCCAAGCGAGAGCAGGGTCAGGCCAAGCCATTCGGCCTCGAGCGCGCTGGGTGGCGCAAGGCGCAGCCATCCCACCAGTCCGGCCTTGACGATCACGCCGGACAGAATGGCGCTGGCTGGTACCGGGGCTGCGGGATGGGCCAGGGGCAGCCACATGTGCAAGGGAATGATCCCCATCTTGACGGCAAAGCCGGTCAGCAGCAGCCAGCGTGCCGGGCTTTCCATCAACACGGCAGTTTGTTCGGCCAGCTCGCCCAATTCGACGTTGCCGAGTTGCGCGGCGATGAACAGCACGCCGGCGAGAATGGCGGCTTCGCCCATCAGAGCCATCACCAGGTAGACTCTCCCGGCACGCCAGGCTTCGCGATCATGGGCGTGGGTGACCAGAAGATAGGCCGACAGGCTCAAGGCGGCGTAGCCGATATAGAACGTCGCCACATCGGCCGCCAGCAACAGCAGACTCATTCCGGTCAGGCTGCCGAGCCAGCCGGTCCAGAACCAGGTTCGATTGGTGCGGATGGTGGCAGCGCCGAAGACGCCGGCGGCGGTCCAGGTCACGGCGGTCAGCAACAGCAAGGGTTGGCTGATGATGTCGACGTCCAGATGCATCATCATCAATGGCCATTCCAGCTTGATGGCGGCTGTACCCGGATCGAGCACCGGCCAGAGCAGGATCAGCGCCGACCATGGCGCCAGCATCATCGCCAGACGTCGCGGATGGCCGGGCGCGGCCAGGAGCGCAAGCAGCGCCAAAGGCAGGCCGATGGCAATCAGGGCGCTCAAGGAAAGTAATCCATGACGATGCCCGAGACCCAGGTCAAGGGGCTGAGTGGATGGCTGGCCAGAACCCCAACCAGCAGCGACAAGGTGGCTGCGGCCATGGCAGATCCGACCATCGCACATCGCTCGACGCGACTGATCTGGGTTTCGGCCGGCCAATGCTCTGGCGGCGGATGCAGCCAGATCCGTTTGACCAGTGGCAGGAAATAGGCGGCATTCAGCAGTGTGCTGGCGACCAGGACCGCCACGACCCAGGTCTGGCCGACGGCAATGGCGCCAGCGCCCAGGTACCACTTGGTGATGAATCCGGCCACGGGCGGCAAGCCGATCATGCCAAAAGCGCCAACGGTAAAGCAGGCCGAGGTCCACGGCATCTTGCTGCCGAGACCGTCGAGTTGGTCGATGGCACGCACACCCAGAAGGTTGGCAAATATTCCGGCGCAGAAAAACAGGGTGATCTTCATCAGGCCCTGGTGAACCAGATGCACCAGCCCGCCGATCGTCGCGATCGGTCCACCAATGCTGACCCCGAGGACGATATAGGAAACCTGGCTGACCGTGGAGTAGGCCAATCGGCGTTTCAGGTCCTGCTGACGCAATGCCAGCACGGAACCGTAGATGATGGTTGTCGCCGCGACCAGCATCAGCGGCACCGCCAGCCCCAGGTCCCCAAGCAGACTCCGCCCAAAGACGTCTTCAACCACGCGAACCAGGCCAAAGGCCCCGGCCTTGACGACAGCAACGGCATGGAGCAGTGCGCTGACCGGTGCCGGCGCTACCATGGCCTGAGGTAGCCATGCATGCAAGCCCACCAGCGCGGCCTTGACACCCATGCCAGCCACCAGCAGGACGAAAATGATGCGGAGCACGGTGTCTGCGCCACCGTGGAAATGGGCCAAGGTGCCGCCAATGATGAAATCCTGTGGACCGGCCAGGCCGTAAAGCCAGATCAATCCGACGAGGAAAAGCGCGCTCCCCGTCAGCGTGTAGCGCAGGTAAGTGCGTCCTGCGGCAATGGCCTGGGCGGTCCCGGTGTGGACCACCAGGGGCCAGGTCGTCAGGGTCAGCAGTTCGTAGAAAATGAAGAATGTCAGCAGGTTACCGGCCATGGCGATACCCATGGTGGCGGCCACGCACAGGCTGAAGAAGCCAAAGAAACGGGCGCGATCCGGCGAGCGTTCGAGATACGCGACCGCGTAGATCGTGGTGATCAGCCACAGCACGGCCGAAAGCGTTGCAAACAGCATGCTCAGGGCGTCGGCGCGCAGCACCAGGTCAAGCTCGGGCAAAAGCGCGATTCGGAACTCCGGGGTGTGGCCTGCCAGGACCAGCATGCCCATGGTGCCCACAAGCGCCAGTTTCATGACGGCTGCGCCCAGGTTCAAGACGGTCCTCAATCGTTGGCGCTTTTCTCCCAGCATGAAAATCACCATGCCGGTGACTGCCGAAACCATGACGGTCAGCAGTGGCAGCCATAACATCAGGGCCTGAGTCATGGCATCCCTGGCGGCAGCCCCGCCTCCAGCAGCCCCAGGATGGGGGCAGAGGCAAAGCCGGCGATGATGGCCATCAGTGCCAGTGCCAGCGCGGCGATACTGGCGGGAGCGGGCGGCAACGCTTTCACCCCGCGGTTGTGGCCGGGGGTTTTTGGGTGAAAACAGGTGACGGCAAGAATGCGAAAAATGTAGGCTGCCGACAGCAGCCCGCCGGCAACGATCACCACCATCCAGGCCCAGCCGTCCTGTTGCCAGGCTGCCGTGAGCAACAACCATTTGCCCAGAAAGCCGCCGCTGGGTGGCAATCCCATGATGCTGACGCCGGCCAGCGCCAGCGTGAAGACATCCATTGGCAGGCGCTGGTCCAGTCCGGCCAGACGCTTGATGTTATCGGTGCCGAGACTGAGCAGGATGTTTGCAGCCGCCATGAACATGGCCGCCTTGGCCAGCCCGTGGGAGAGCAGGTGATAGACCGCACCCTGAAATGCCACCACGCTGGCCAGTGGAAAGACCAGCATCAGGTAACCGAGTTGGGCAACCGTGGAATAGGCAATGATCATCTTCAGGCGCTTCTGGCTCAGCGCCAGGATGGACCCGTAAAAGATGGCGACGGCGCCCAGCACGCCGAGCAGGTTGGCGGCAGTCATCAATTCCCAGGCCGGCGCCATCCAGAACCAGAGCCGCCAAATGATATAAATCGACACCTTGACAACCATGGCCGAAAGGATGGCGCTGACCGGGCCGGGTGCATTGCCGTGGGCGCCTGGCAGCCAGATGTGCAGGGGGAAGATGGCCGATTTGACCAGCAGGCCGGTCAGCATCAACACCAGCGCGGTGATCGGAAGCAGTGCCGGATCAAGCGTCTGGCCTGCCTGATAGAGATCAAGCGTGCCCGTCTGGCCGTAGATCAGCCCGACGCCGAGCAGGTACAGCAGGGAGGCCATCAGGGCCAGCAGCAGGTAGCGCATGGCCGCCTTCAGGGCAGCTGGTTTGCCGTCGATCGCGATCAGGCCGATGGCAGCCAGGGTCACCAGTTCGAGAGTGACATACAGGTTGAACAGGTCGGCTGACAGCAGCAATGCGTTCATCCCCGCCGCCAGCAGCAACCACAGCGGCCAGAAGCGTCGCCCGCGATCTGTGGCAGTTGGATGGGATGCGAGGGCCTGGACGCCGACCAGGGCGCCAACAATGGCATGCAGCCAAAGCAGAAGCAGGGCCAGTGCGTCGACCCGCCACACGATCCCGAGCGGACGATCAAAGCCCGCCAGTTGAAGGCTGAACGCTCCTTTCGTCCAGAGCGCTACGGTAATCGGCAAAAGCAGGACGAGCGGTCCGACCAGGCTGAGGACGACGATGGCCGTTGCCGGGACTCTGCCGCTGCGACTCGGCAGGGCCAGCACCGCACAGGCTGCCAGCAAGGGAAGAAAAACGAGTCCGGCCAGGGCTTCAGTCATCATCGGCTTCTTCGTCGTCGTCTTCGTCACCGTCTTCGTCACCGTCTTCGTCACCGTCTTCGTCACCGAGCGTTGCCCGACCCGTTTCGCGGTAGAGCCTGACCATCAGGGCGAGCGCGAATGCGGTGGCCGAGACCGCGATAACGATACCAGTCAGAACCAGCGCCTGCGGCACTGGATCCAGCCCATGTTCAAATGGCCCGGCAACGGTCACCATCAGAATGAAGACGGCGTTACCCATCAGGTTGAGTGCAAGCAGCTTGCGCAGCAAGTGTCCGGCGATGATCAGTCCATAGACGCCGATGCCGAACAGCGCAGAGGCTGTCAGGACGTAGAGGGTCAGTGAGCTCATCAGTCCACGCCTCGATGCAGGCCGGCCGAGCCGGTGAACAGGAGTACCAGAGCGACGGCGATGGAAAGCATCATGGCCGTTTCAATGGCATAAATTGCCCAGATGCCAGGCATGGCCAGCAAGGGCAGGCCGAAGCCGGTCACGATCAGACCAACGAGACTGAAACCTACCAATCCGGCCAACAATCCAAGACGCAGCAACGGGCCGGTTTCGGCACTGGGCACGAGCTTGCCGGTCAGTGCCAGCAGTACGCCGCTTGCAGCGAGCACGGCACCAGCCTGGAACGCACCGCCCGGCGCATGTCCACCGGCCCGAAGCAAGTGGGCCGCGACCAGTACCGTCATCGGCACGATGATGGCCAGCAGCGCTCCGACCAGCGGGCTCTGGCTGCGGTGGGACACGGGCAGTGGGCTGGCGCCGGGAACAGTCACGGCTCTCGCTGCCGCAAAAGCCGCCAGCAACACTGCAATCTCCAACAGGGTATCCAGGTTGCGAAATACGAGGAGAACGCCCGTGATCGGATTGCCGAGACCGGTCTGCTCCAGTTCGTCCATGACGGCCCTTCCGGCGAACCCGGGTACTGGTTCCAGCCCGATGGCCGCCAGTCCAATCATGGCGACCAGCGCGCTGGCCAGAATGGCCACAGGGAGAGCCAGGACTGATCGGCGGTGCTTGGTCCTGGCCGGCTTGTCCGGATTGATCTCCAGCAGGCGTCGATAGGCAACCAGCATCAGTGCGCCGGTCAGACCGGCGCCGATGGCCGCTTCGGCCATGGCCAGATCCGGTGCGCCCAGCCTGGCCCAGGCCAGCGCCATGGTCAGGCCGAATACGATAAACAGCACGATGGCCCGAAACAGCACACCGCCGACGACGATCTGAACGGCCAGGCCGATCAAAGCCGCGGCAATCAGCAGGTCGACGGCCAGGCTCATCGTGTGTCGTCTGACTGGGGGCGCGCGCCTTGCTGTTCTCTGAGTGCATGGCGTGCAATGAGGTGAGCCGAGACACTGGCGGCCATCAAGCCCAGCAGCCAGATGATTCCAAGCAGCGCGGTCGTTTGCCACGAGGCGGCGAGTACGGCCAGACCGCTGCAAATCAGCAATAACCCCAGGTTGTCGGCCTTGGTCAGGGCGTGCAAGCGGCAGAACACATCCGGAAAGCGCAGCATGCCTACCGTGCCGGCGAGGTAGAAAGCCGCGCCAGCGATCAGCAGGGCCAGGGAAATCCATTCGCGCAGGCTCATGGCTCGTCATCCTCCCGCGGCAGGCCGACGAATGCCAGTGAGATCACGCTGGCCAGCATCACGAACAACAGCGCGACGTTGCGCAAGGCCGGCTCGCCCATCCATTCGGCCATCACCAGCAGCACCGCTACCGTGGTGGTTCCAAACAACAGCGCCGACAGCATCCGGTCGGCGGCGGTCGGCCCACGTTGGACGCGCCACAATCCGGCGCCCAGGTTCAGGAGCAGAAAGACGACCAGTCCGGGCAATACGAGATCGATCACGATCGGTCATGCTCCAGCGAGAACAGCCATGCGATCTGGTCTTCCAGCACGCCGATGGAGCGGGATGCTTCCGGGAATAGCGCGTGGACCACCAGGGTGGCGCCATCGTCTTCCAGATCGGCGCTCAGCGTACCGGGCAGCAGACTCAGGATGCTGACCAGCAGTGTTCGTGGCTGCCCGGCTGGCAAGTTGACAGGGTGTCGAGTGAAGCAGGGATCGATCTGCAGGGTCGGATGCAGTGCTCGCCGGGCCACGTCGAACCCCCCTCGAAATGACTCGATCAGGAAAAAGCCGCCAAAGTAAATCAGCCGGTGCGGTTTCCACGGGTGGGGCAGGTGGCTTGCAAGGGCGCCACCCAGCAATGCATCCGCGCATGAAGCTACCAGAGCCAGCCACCATCCGTCCAATCCATTCAGGGCGGTCCAGGTCAGCATCAACACGACAAAGGTCTGTGCGCCCCAGATGAGGCGGGCCCCTACAGTGAGCGGGCGAGCTTGGATATCTGCTTCAGCCATGGTCGATTATGATACACAGAACGGGCTATCCTCCTTGATCCATGACATCCTATTTCACGATACTGGTACTGATCGCTGGCGGACGCCTGCTGGCATGGGGCAGGGTGTTCCCGGCCAATGCGCCGGAGGTCCTCAATCGGTTCGTGCTCTATCTGTGCCTGCCGGCGCTGATTCTGATCCACGTGCCAACGCTGGAACCCTCACTGGCCCTGGTCCCGTTGATTGTCATTCCGTGGCTGCTGCTTGCCGTGACCATTGCCGTGGTGTTGCTGCTGTCGAAGCTATTGCACTTCTCGCGCGAGGTTACGGCGGTGCTGCTGGTGTTGATCCCGCTGGGCAATACCTCGTTTCTCGGGTTTCCGCTGATCGAAGCCTTGCTGGGGCCGGAATTTATCCGTTTGGCTGTCGTTTACGATCAGTTCGGCTCGTTCCTGATCGTCTGCACCCACGTGTTGTTTGTCCTCGGATGGTATGGCGAGGGTGATAACCCGACGCTGGCATCCATGGCCAGACGGGTGGTCACCTTCCCACCATTTCTGGCCCTGATCGTCGCGTTGCTTCTGGGAAACGCCTGGCTTCCCGGCTGGCTGATGGCGCTGGTCGAAATCTTTGCGGTCATGCTGCTGCCGCTGGTCACCCTGGCGATCGGCATGAGCCTGAAGCTGCGCCTGGTGCCAGACTATCGTCTGCCCCTGATGCTGGGGTTGACTGGCAAACTGCTGGTGCTCCCAGGGTTGGCCGTGGGGCTGGCGTTGCTGATGCGTGCCGATCCCGACATTGCCACGGTCGCCGTGCTGGAATCGGCCATGCCGCCAATGATTACCGCCGCCGCATTACTGGCTGGCGCGCGTCTGGCACCGCCACTCGCCTCGGCGCTGGTGGCCTGGGGCGTGCTGGTTTCAGCGGCGACCGTTCCTTTCTGGTTCTGGATCAGCCAGCTGATCTTTTGACCCGGCAGCCAATAAGCGTGTCGCGTTAAGCCCGGCGCGGTACACTGATCCATTGATTATTGACGGAGCCCTCATGGCCAAGCCCAACTACCAGTACGACAAACGCCAGCGTGAATTGAAGAAGGCAAAACAGCAGGAAGAAAAACGCCAGAAGAAGCTGGCGCGCAATGCCCCGGCGGAAGAATCGCCGCCGGAATCACCTGATCAGGAACCGGAGCAAACATCATGAGCAAGGGCAAGGACCAGAAGAAAGAGACCAAGAAGAAAGCGACGAAATCGCTGCTCGAAAAGCGTGCAGCCAAGGCCGAAAAGAAAAACAAGTAAAGGCGCCGCACTTGCCGCGACTTGGCCTCTGCTTCAAGCCGGGTGAAGGGTACCGCAGCGCTCACAAGTGCGATTCTGCTCACTTGACTTGAAGCGATTGATCACCGGCGGGAACTGGGTTTCGATGCTTTCCAGCTCGAAGTATTCTTCGTAGAGCTTGTGATGGCATTTGGGGCAGAACCACATCAACCCATCCAGTTCATGCGGCAGGCGCTTGCGTTCGATGACCAGCCCCACCGTGTTTTCCAGCCGCTGGGGTGAATGCGGTACCTTGGGTGGCAAGTAGAAAATCTCACCTTCGCCGATCCTGACATCGCGCGGCCCCGATTCTTCCATCAGTTTCAAAATCATGTCGCCTTCGAGTTGATAGAAAAACTCCGGCCCTTCATCGAAATGGTAGTCCGTACGCTCATTCGGCCCCCCCACGACCATGACGATGAAATCCTCGTCGTAGATACACTTGTTACCCACCGGCGGCTTGAGCAAGTGGCGGTTATCCTCGATCCAGCGCTGGAAGTTGATAGGTGGAAGCATGGCTGCGATGAAGTGTTGAATACCC